>USPO01000126.1 GCA_900556575.1 uncultured Eubacteriales bacterium | reverse complement strand
AACAACACCTACTGCACCTGCAGCTGCTGCTGTTGTTTCTGATGCCATTGTAGCACCAACGAATGTACCATGCTGCCAATCTCTTGACTGATATACGAGCGGAGCACACTTAGCACGTCTGCCGCCGAAGATGATAGCTGATACCGGAACACCCTGCGGATTTTCAAACTCTGATGAAATGCACGGGCAGTTGATAGCCGGAGCAGTAAATCTTGAGTTCGGGTGAGCAAGCTTTTCGCCAGAAGCAACATACTCAGGACCGTTAACCTTAGCGCCCTTCCACTCTGTTGCGTTAACCGGCGGATTCTTATCAAGACCTTCCCACCAAACAGTCATATCATCGTTGTTGATTGCAACGTTTGTGAAGATTGTGTTCTTCTTTGTTGACTCTAAAGCGTTGAAGTTTGTCTTAACTGAAGTACCCGGTGCAACACCGAAGAAACCAGCCTCAGGGTTGATAGCATATAATCTGCCGTCCGGACCGATGTTGAGCCATGAAATATCATCGCCGACTGTCCATACCTTGTAGCCCTGCTCCTTTAAGTACTCCGGCGGAATAAGCATTGCTAAGTTAGTCTTACCGCAAGCTGACGGGAATGCAGCACAGATGTAGTTGATTTCGCCGTTCGGCTTCTCAAGACCTAAGATAAGCATATGCTCTGCCATCCAGCCCTGGTTCTTACCTAAGTATGAAGCAATTCTTAAAGCGAAGCACTTCTTACCGAGTAATACGTTACCGCCGTAAGCTGAGTTTACTGACATGATTGTGTTGTCCTGCGGGAACTGAACGATGTATCTCTCTTCCGGATCTACATCCTTCTTTGCATGTAAGCACTTTACAAATTCAGCTGACGGATCGTCGCCTAACTGATCCATAACCGGCTTACCAATTCTTGTCATGATAGCCATGTTTAATACAACGTAGATTGAGTCTGTCAACTCAATACCGATCTTTGAGAACGGTGAACCTACCGGACCCATTGAATACGGGATTACGTACATTGTTCTGCCTACCATTGAGCCTGTGTATAAAGCGTTGAGCTTTGCATACATTTCCTTAGGATCCATCCAGTTGTTGGTAGGACCTGCTTCTTCCTTGGTAGGTGTGCAGATGAATGTTCTGTCCTCTACACGAGCAACGTCGTTCGGCTGTGTTCTGTGATAATAACAGCCCGGAAGCTTTTCCTCATTAAGCTTAATAAGCTCTCCTGAAGCTACAGCCTCAGCTCTTAAAGCCTCTAACTGAGCCTCACTGCCGTCGATCCAAACTACTTCTGACGGCTGGCACAGGTCTGTCATTTCCTTAAGCCATGAAAGCACTGTTGTGTTCTTTGTCAATACCATGTTTAATATCCTCCTTAGATAATATACATCGAAATATGGTATATAGTTATCCATATTTATGAACCTATTATATCACATTTTTGATTAATTTACAAGTAGTTTTACATAAATGGACAAAATTCAACGAAATCTTAATAATTAGGTGTTAAAAGATAATGCTTATTATCAAAAATCACTAAAAAGATATGAACATGGTATTAATTATTATCAAATGTGTAAAGTTGATATGAATAAATGAAGAAGAATATACAGTTATTAAAAGTAAGATAAAATAAAAGGAAATCTAACCTAAGCAAGGATATTAATTGTTCTGAGATAAACTGACTATAAAAAGGGGAGTACCGCAAAATATTGTATTGCAGAACTCCCTGTATTTTTAAATTTCTTCGGGATACTTTAAACCCCAGTCATTTCGTATTTTTGTCATTATATCCATAACGTCCGCTGTATAATCCAAATGCATAATATCGCTGTTTCCCGAAACTGCATTTTCCATATCACGTACTTCATAGCAAAGTGCATCAGCCGTATCACCGGCTGTCAATTCTTCCTTGTGACCATCGGCAGTGTAGGTTATAACGGCTTTGGATGCTCTCGGATATTCGTAAATTTCAATATAGCCTTTGTCAAATGAAATGGTCGCTCTTTTCGGTTGCTTTGCATGAAGTGAAAGTATGATAGATGCCATTTCCTGATTGGAGTTCATGAGCAGTATGCCTGCCTGTTCGTCAACACCGGTAGGGGCATATTTGACCTGCGATACTATCTGATCAGGAGTCTCGGACATGAACCAGCGTGTCAGAGAAAGAGCGTATACTCCTATATCAAGCAGTGCACCTCCGGCAAGACTTTTATTGAAAAATCTGTTATTCATGTCATATTCCTTATAACTTCCGAAATTCAGCTGAATAAGCCTTAGTTCACCGAGTCTGTTTGATGAGATTATCTCATTAAACCTTTTATAAATCGGCATATGGTAAATCGTCATAGCCTCGGCAAGGATAACGTTGTTTTTGCGTGCGGCGGTGATTGCCTTGGTTAATTCTTCGGAATTTAAGGTTATTGATTTTTCGCATAAAACGTGTTTGCCGCTGTTCAATGCTTTCAGCAATGAATTAATATGAAGATTATGCGGTGTTGAGATATAAATTATATCTACATTTTCATCAGAAAAAACATCGTCGGGATTAACATAAACTTTCTGTATTCCGTATTTTTCAGCGAATGTCACAGCTTTTGAATGAGTACGGTTAGCAACAGAATACAAGCTTCTGCCCATCTTATTCATTGCCTGAGCAAGTTCGTTTCCTATAACTCCGCAGCCGAGAGTTGCCCAATTGTAGTTTTTCATATAAATAACGCTCCTTTCGCTATGTATCTATTATATAATTAATTTGCCAGTGATTTTGTTTTCCATTTTCCGCTGTAATAGCGTACTACCGGAATAAGGCTCGCACTGCCCCAGGAAATCGGTATGGCAATCCATAATCCCATGAGTCCAAAAGGACGAACAAGTATATATGAAGCAATAATTCTCATTGCAAGTTCGGCAAGTCCGGTTATCATTGATACGTTTACATCACCTGTACCATGCACAACATTTAAATAGCATCTCATAACACCTGCCATGAAGTATGCAATTCCGATTACCTTCAAATACTGTGTTCCGATTTCTATTGCTTCCTGTGCAGTATTTGCATCAAGGAAAATATGCAGCATATTCTTTCCGAAGAATATCATAAGGACCGCAAACAGTATACAGTAGGAGAGTACAAATGCAAGTGTTTTGTACAGACCGCTCCGTATTCTTTCAATCTTTCCGGCACCGATGTTCTGACCGCAGTAAACGGATAAAGACATACCCATTGTTACAACGACCATAATAGCAAGGGAGTCAATTCGTCCGGCAGCTGAATATGCGGCAACCGCCATTGTGCCGAAAGAATTGATAAGCTTTTGTATACTCATGTTTCCTATTGCAATCATGCTGCTTTGCAGTGCACTCGGCAGTCCGGTTTTCAGTATGTTCTTTATTGCTATTCTGTTCGGACGTATCTTCAGACCGTCAAGATGCAGCTCGGATTTGTATTTCTTAAACCACAGAATACATGTAAATGCAGAAATTGCCTGTGAAATTATTGTGGCAAATGCGGCTCCGTATACACCCCAGTGCAGGGGAACTACAAATATAATGTCAAGTACTACATTTATCAGAGATGCTATTATAAGCAAAACAAGAGGCGTTTTGGAATTACCCATGCTTCGCATTATAGAACTGCAGGCGTTATATGCCATTGTAAATGGAAAACCTATCATTATGATTATGTAGTATGCCGTTGAGGTTTGGAGAATTTCATCCGGCACGCTTAAAAGTCTTAGTATAGCCGGTGCAAATATTATTCCCAGCGCAACCATTAATAATGTAACGGCACTCAAAACGCATATTAATGAACCGGTAATTTCTTTCAGACGGTCGTAGGATTTTGCACCGAAGCATTGAGCAACTATAATTCCTGCACCTGTTGTGAGTCCGAAGCTAAGACAGGTTGTAAGCATTTGAAGTGTACCTGTCGCACCGACCGCTGCAAGAGCATTTGCTCCGACAAATCGTCCGACTATGGTTGAATCGACGAGATTATAAAGCTGCTGAAATATGTTTCCCAGAAGCATCGGTGCGGCAAAGGCAAGGATTAATTTCATCGGTTCGCCTGAGGTCATTGTTTTTGTTTTGGAAGTTTTCATATTATCACTCCAATCATATTTTTGTTAAAATCGCTACTATTATAAACCATTAATACCTGTTTTGCAACCCCAAATTGTAAATAAAAAAAATAAAAATAAAATTTTTAAATAAATGTCAAAAAAACTCTTGAAAAATCAAAATAAATGGTGTATAATAATATTATGTATGAGAGTAATCATGCTTGGATTTGTAATTTTAAAAAATCAAGTAGAAAATACAGATGATTTTATTAATTACTTCAGCTGATTAAAAATAAAGAAGGGATTTTATCCCAATTAAAACACGGAGGAATTGAAGATGATAAGCAAGGCATTTCAGAATATTATAACACAGATGGCTGATGTGTTCCCGAAGAAGTTTGGAATTGCGGATTCACATGGTCTTGTGCTTGCATATACAGGCAGCGAACCTTCACAGGATATTATGGATGATCTTGTATATGCCGCAACAAACAGCGAGAAGATATTATACAAGGACGGTTACACAGTTCGTGTAATGTCAAATAAGCCGTATGCTGAGTATGTAGTTTATGTGGAAGGAACGGATGAAGTAAGCAAGTACTGCTGTAATGCTATTGCCGTAGCGGCTAATAATGTTCGTCATTACTATGATGAAAAGTATGACAAGACAAACTTCATGCAGAACATTATCTTTGATAATTTGCTTTCGTTTGATCTTCACCAGAAGGCAAGAGAGCTTCACGTTGATATAGATGTTCCGAGAGCAGTATTCTATGTTAAAAAGCAGGAAAATTCAGAGGCTGCCATCTATGAGGTAATAAGAAATATGTATCCGGACAAGGAAAGAGATTTCGTTATTAACATAGATGCAAATAATATCGTAATTATTAAGGAGCTTCAGGAGATTGTAAAGTCGGATAAGCTTGAAACAATGGCACAGCAGATTTTGAACACTATTAATTCGGAAACAATGACAAAGGTTATTGTAGGTGTGGGAACTGTTGCAGCAAATATTGATGAGCTTAATAATGCATACAAGGAAGCACAGATTGCATTAGAGGTAGGAAAGGTATTTGAAGAGGGCAAGGATGTATTGAATTACGATAGTCTCGGTATCGGCAGACTTATATACCAGCTCCCGATTAAGCTTTGCGAATTATTCCTCCAGGAAGTATTCAAAAAGGGCAGCATTGCATCACTTGATGATGAAACGATACTTACAATTAATAAGTTCTTTGAGAATGACCTCAATGTAAGTGAAACATCAAGACAGCTTTTTGTACACAGAAATACATTGGTATACAGACTTGAAAAGATTATGAAGCTTACAGGTCTTGATTTAAGGAAGTTCGATCAGGCTATTGTATTCAAAGTAGCAATGATGGTATATAAGTATCTTGAGTCAAATCCGATGAAGATATGATAAG
>USPO01000125.1 GCA_900556575.1 uncultured Eubacteriales bacterium | reverse complement strand
GTTGCGCTCTCACGGCTCGATACCGTGATTCCGGCAAATGGCAGGAACATCCGATATGCACAGAGCACCTGACAGAGCTCCTTCTCACCTACATCCCTTGGATTGATCTTCTCATTATTCACGATCGGACGCAGACGCGGACAGCTCAATGATAATTCTGCATGTGGGTATTTGCGGTTGATATAATAGACATGAAGTGCCGTTGCCAGTGCATCCTTTCTGAAATCATCCAGTCCCAGAAGTGCCGAGAATCCGGCTCCACGCATACCGCCCATCAATGCACGCTCCTGCGCATCAAAACGATATGGCCAGACGCGCTTGTGTCCCATCAGATGTAAGGTCTCGTATTTGTCCGTGTTGTATGTCTCCTGAAAAACAGTCACATAATCAACACCACATTCATGAAGATATGCATACTCATCACTGTTCATAGGATATACCTCAATACCTATTACCTTGAAGTATTTTCTTGCTATTTTGCAAGCCTCACCTATATATTTTACATCAGACATTTTTTTGCTCTCACCTGTAAGAATTAAAATTTCCTGCAAGCCTGTTTTAGCTATTGCCTGCATTTCCTTTTCAATTTCTTCCCTGTTAAGCTTTAGTCTGTGTATTTTGTTATGACAGTTAAATCCGCAGTAAATGCAAAAATTCTCACAATAGTTTGCGATATAAAGCGGAGTAAACATCATTACCGAATTACCGAAATGTTTTCTTGTTTCGGCCTGCGCAGCCTGTGCAATTTCCTCCAAAAACGGAAGTGCCGCCGGCGAAAGAAGTGCTGCAAAATCCTCCGGTGTACGGTTATCATGTGCCAATGCACGTCTTACATCCGCTGCTGTATATTTATCCGCATCATAGCTGTTCATAGCTTCTATGACCTGCTCCTGGATTGTTGAATTTTTGAGTATCTCCATATCCGGCATATATTCCATATGATTTACACGATTAGCCGGATCAAGTTCCTTTATTTCCATCTCTGTATAACCTTCCTAAAATATTTATTCTGTAATAAATCCTGTAAGCGGTGATGATGCCGCTGCACCCTTATCTATCACACGTCCCATACCGCTTAAATAAGCTGTACGTCCAGCTTCTATTGCCTTTTTAAACGCTCCCGCCATTGCGGCAATATCTCCGGCTGTTGCAATAGCTGTATTTGCCATAACAGCCGCAGCACCCATTTCCATTGCTTCGCAAGCCTGTGACGGCTTTCCTATTCCGGCATCAACTATAATCGGAAGGTCAATTTCATCTATTAAAATCTTTATGAAATCCCTTGTGCATATACCCTTATTTGAACCGATAGGTGCTCCCAAAGGCATAATGCACGCAGCTCCGGCATTTGCCATATCACGGGCCGCATTTAAATCCGGATACATATACGGCATTACAACAAAGCCTTCTTTTGCAAGGATTTCCGTTGCCTTTGCAGTTTCGTAGTTATCCGGCAAAAGATACTTTGAATCACGGATACACTCAATCTTTATAAAATCTCCGCAGCCCAATTCTCTTGCAAGTCTTGCAATTCTTACTGCCTCTTCAGCATTTCTTGCACCCGATGTATTCGGTAAAAGTGTCACACCCTTTGGAATATAGTCTAATATGTTTGCAACATCACCTGTTGCTGCACGTCTTAATGCGAGCGTAATAATCTGTGCTCCTGCGTGTTCGACAGCAGCTTTTATAAGGTCAAGGGAGTATTTTCCCGAGCCCAAAATAAATCTTGATGTAAATTCATGTCCGTTTAAAATTAATTTATCTTCCATTTCTATATCTCCATTTCATTATAATCTATCACAGAGCCTGTTTCCTGCAAACAAAGCAGATACATTGCTCTAATTTAAAATATATACTCTCCCTAATGCGGCAAATCAGCCTCCGCCTACAAAGCTTACAACTTCAAGACTGTCATTTTCCTTTAAAACAGTACTCTCATACTGTGATTTTGGAAGAATTGCATCATTCAATTCGACAGCCACATATAAGGTCTTATAATTACGCTGCTTTAAAAGCTCTGCTACGCTTATTCCTTCATAACCTTCAAGCACTTCGCTGTTTACTTTTATCATTTCATTGCTCCTTTATTAATAAAAAAAGGAATCACAAGAAAACCGTACCCGTGGTGGTGCGCCCCTTATAATTCCTGTTAATTACCTATATTCAATTGTCATACAACTATATATAGTATAACATATTTATACCCGTTTTGTCAAGATTTTTTTAATGTTCATATTTTCTGTATTTATTTGGTGTCATTCCAAAATGCTTTTTAAACACAGATGCAAAATAATTACTATCATTATATCCGCACTCAAATGCAATCTCGGTTATTGACATGCTTGTCTTTTTCAGCAATGACGCTCCCTTTTTTATTCTTACAGCCGTAAGATAATCATTAAAATTAAATCCCGTCACGTTCTTAAATTTTTGAGAAAAATATGTCCTTGCAAAACCGGCAAAATCTGCTGCCGACTGAAGTGTTATCTTCTCTTCCGGATGCATTGATATATACTGTGCCGTTCTCTGAATTTGTGCGGTTTCCGGCTGCATTTCTTCGGAATATGCCGACTTATGCGGCATCCTGATAAGCTCAATCATCAGCATTGTTACCAATGCATTAATCATTTCCTCCGAATATTTTCTTTGATTTCTCTTTTCTTCTATTATCCTCTGAAATATTTTCTTTATATCCTCCGTATTTTCCGCACGGAATATAGTTTCTGTCATAATCTCATTATCCATTTCAAACTTTCCTTCCGGAAACATTACAACCATTCTTTCTACCGCACTTTGAGAATCTGCTGATGTTCTATGAAGGCAGCCGGCAGGAATATATATACAATCACCTTCATGTAAAGTATATAAGCTGCTCCCAACAAACATTTTTGTTGTTCCGGAACATAGATAATATAATTCATTTTTTCCAATGTGAAAATGTTCGTTTTCCATTTCCCATTCCGGTCCTCTTATTGCCCTTGTCGCTGTAATATCCATTATCCTTCCCCTTGTATCTTAATATTTTTATGTTTATTATTATATATCATAATATTATTATAGTCAAGATGATTTTATTATGATATTATTTTTTTAACGATTTAAACAAATGCATTTAACTTGATTATGTATCCGGTTTTATACATTTACAAGAGAGGCACTGAATATGGAAGATAAAAATATTCTTAAAGGAAATGTTTACAAGGCTTTAATATGCCTTGCCATTCCTATAATGCTTAACAATCTGCTGCAAACCTTTTATAATTTAACCGATTCATACTGGCTCGGAAAGCTGGGTGCAGACTCTATGGCAGCTATAACACTTGTATCCCCTTTGCAGGGTGTCATAACAAGCTTCGGCGGCGGACTCACTGCCGCAGGCTCCGTTATATTATCGCATTGTTTCGGTTCAGGAGATAAGAAAAAATGCTCAGAAACAGCAAATCAGGTTTTTCTTATGATTATGTTATTTTCCGGTATTGCTGCTGTTATACTTGCACTTTGCTGTGGATTTATGGTAAAAAGCATGGGTGCTGACGGAAATGTTTATCACTATGCCGTAATATATCAGCGTATTATGGCAATTGACATTCCTCTTATATATATGGTTAATGTTTATACCTCTGTGCATAATGCAGCTGGTAAAACCGGAAAGCCCCTTGCACTTAATTTTGTCGGCATAGCTATTAATATGCTTCTTGATCCGCTTTTTATAGTCGGATTTAATTGGGGTGCCGGCGGTGCCGCACTTGCAACTGTATTGTCAAAAGTACCATGTGCATTTATTGCAATGAAGCTTTTAACAAACAAAAGCAACGATGTCTACATAACACCGCTAAAAATAAAACTGGACAAAACAACAGTATATGAAATAGTCCGAATGGGACTTCCCATGGGAATAGGGAATTCAGCTATGCAGTTTGGATTTTTGCTCATGAGTAAAAACGTAATGGATTACGGCACAATTGCTGTTGCAGCCTATGGTATAGGAAATAGGCTTAACGGTCTTATATCCACACCTTCTTCCGCAATGTCCAATGCTGTTTCCATAATGTCCGGTCAGTCAAAGGGTGCGGGCATGAGAAAACGAGGTATTCACTCAATGCTTGCCGGAATGTTCATGATGATTGGATTAATGGCAGTTACCGGATTTATATTATCAAGAAATACAGTTTCACACGCTGCGGCAGGAATATTTTCCGCAGATGTACAGGTTATAGATTATGCAGCTCACTTCCTTGCTGTAATGTCCGCAATGACATGGAGCAATGGAATATATGACTCTGCCAAGGGTTACCTAAACGGTCAGGGACGTACCCTTTCAACCGTTATCATAAATGCCGCAAGGCTTTGGGTATTCCGTTTCGGTGTTCTATATTTCAGTGAACAGATACTCCACGCCGGAGTAAACAGCATCTGGTATTCGGTAACATATTCGAATGCAATAGCTGCGGCTGTAATGGGTGCATATGCATTCATTGTAATTAAAGGCGAAAATAAAAAACTTCACAGACCGCAGCTACTAAAAATTTAAGCTAATCCCCAAATTATTATCATAAAAAATAAGCACCGCACAATGCTGTATTCATGATTGCAGGATATCAATTCTGACATTCGGAAAAGCACTGATTTCGGGTGCTTATTTTTTACTTCTTAAAATTCTCTCCCCATATGTACATTGCATCCAATATCGGTTTCAGACTTAACCCCAGTTCTGTTAAACTGTATTCAACACGAGGCGGCACTTCCGGAAACACCTCTCTCGCTATCAACCCGTTCTGTTCCATATCTCTTAAATTTGATGTCAATACTTTCTGTGAAATTGTTTCAAGAGATTTTTTCAGTTCTCCGAACCTCTTTGTTCCCGTAAGCAAATCTCGTATTATAAGTATTTTCCATTTATTTGAGATAAGCATTAATGTTGTTTCCACCGGACACGCCGGCATATTTTCTTTTATCTGCATATTCTTCCTCCGTTCTGCCGTAAAAAAAACTTTTCTTTTATTTTATCATATTTTATTTTTCCTGTCAATATGCAATAGTATCAAAAAGATACCATGTAACCTCAAAGTGCATACTTTACAAAATATAAGTTTTGTATTATTATATATATGAAAGGAATGATATTTATGGATAAGCTTAATTATTTAATAACGGAATTAATAAACGAAGAACCGGAATACAGGAATATTGTAATTCCTACGAATAACACAGACAAACGCAATCTATTACGTTCACTTATGAATGTTCGTCCGCCTAAAGGGATTTCAAAGCAATTTCTCAAAATACAGGATGAATTTTTAAAGGAAGAAGCCTCCAAAAAAGGAATTACCGATGCTGACTCCTTGCCATACATAAGCGAACGAATATCATTATGGCAGGGAGATATTACATCATTGAAATGCGGAGCAATTGTCAATGCCGCAAATTCCGCTATGCTCGGCTGCTTTGTTCCATGCCACAGATGTATTGATAAT
>USPO01000124.1 GCA_900556575.1 uncultured Eubacteriales bacterium | reverse complement strand
GCATTTCTGATAATACGATATAGGTATTAGACATTTACACATAATAATGATATAATATAGGTATCCGATAAGGATACCTATATTTTTTTGAGGCGGTGGTTAAATGACAATGCAGGAAATATTGCAAAGATATAAGGTTTCTCCGGATTTATTAAATAAATACAAAAAGCTAAGGAAATGCACCGGCTACTGTGACAAAGACATCGAAAACATAAGTATGATTATGACACTGTACGATGCCGGATTTGACGAAAATGAAACAGAAGCATATATAAAGCTGTACCTTTCAGACGAAGATACAAGTGCAAAGCGGTCAGCGATGTTATCTGAAAAAAGAGAGTGTATTCTTTCAGCAATTCATTCAAAGCAAAAGCAGCTTGATGCTATTGATTATCTCCGTTACAAAATTCTAAATAAAAATGAAATAGGAAAGTGATACTATGTTTTCAACAAAAGATTTAAAAAAGCTTATCATACCCCTCTTTTTGGAACAGCTTCTTGTTGCATTGGTAGGAATGGCTGATGTTTTTGTTGTCGGTTTCGTGGGAGAGGCCGCAGTATCCGGAGTATCGCTTGTAAATGCATTCAATACAATATTTATATATTTATTTACGGCTCTTGCCTCCGGCGGTGCTGTTGTGATAAGTCAGTATATCGGGCGCGGGAAAAATAATACTGCCGGAGAAACGGCAAGTCAGCTTTTGACTGCTTCGGTTTTATTTTCATTACTTATAGGAGCGGTCATACTGATTTTTAACGAACATTTAATGCGTCTTTTATTCGGAAAAGTAGAACCTAAGGTAATGGATGCCTGTATAACCTATCTGCGTATTTCAGCATATTCATATCCGGCAATCGCTGTTTATAATGCCGGTGCCGCAATGTACCGAAGCTTTGGTAAAACAAGTACAACAATGTATATTTCACTTATTTCAAATATTATTAATATTGCCGGAAACTGTATAGGGGTATTTGTACTTAATGCAGGTATTAAGGGAGTTGCATACCCATCATTGGCAGCAAGAATATTTTGTGCTGCTGCAATTACAATTCTTTGTTTTAAGAAAAATAATCCCGTTCGTTACAGAAAAGAGCTGATATTCAAATTGAATATGAAGCTGCAGAAAAGTATACTAAAAATTGCCGTACCTAACGGTATTGAAAGCGGAGTTTTTCAGCTTGTAAAGGTCGCTCTCAGCAGTGTTGCCGCTATATTCGGTACATATCAAATAGCTGCAAATGGTGTAGCTCAAAGTATTTGGAGCGTGGCATCCTTGGTTTGTGTTGCAATGGGTCCCGTTTTTATAACTGTTATAGGACAATGTATGGGTGCGGGAAATATTGAGGAAGCAGAACTTTATTTTAAAAAGCTTATGAAAATAACCGTAGTATTTGCACTTTTGTGGAATGGATTGATTTTTGCACTTACACCGATTATAATGAGTTTTTACAGCCTTGCATACGAAACAAAAAGGTTAATTATAATTCTTGTTTTTGTGCATAACATATTCAGTGCTTTTGCTTTCCCGTTTGCCGATCCTCTCGGAAAAGGACTGAGAGCGGCAGGAGATGTGAATTTTACAACGGCTGTTTCACTTTTTACGACACTTGGAGTAAGACTTATACTTTCTGTAATATTCGGCATTATTCTGAATATGGGTGTTTTGGGAATTGCATATGCAATGTGTCTTGATTGGACAGTACGCGGAATAATGCTGTGGTTTCGTTTTAAAAACGGAAAATGGAAAAGATTCAGGGTTATATAGGATTTGTAATGATTCTTTGCGTTTTTAAGGCCAATTACGGCTTAAGATTTATAAAAATACAAAAATAAATATTTAAAAAGAAGTGGAGGAATTTAAAATGAGTAAGAAAGTAGCAGCATATTTTTCGGCAAGCGGTGTGACAAAGCGTTATGCCGAAAGACTGGCAAAGGCAACAGGTGCGGATTTATTTGAAATCAAGCCGAGTGTTCCATATACAAATGCGGATTTGAATTGGCAGGATAAGAACAGCCGTTCAAGCGTTGAAATGAAAAATCCGGATTCTCGTCCGGAAATTGCAGAGAAGCTGTCTGATATGGACAGCTACGATACCGTATTTGTAGGTTTTCCGATTTGGTGGTATGTCGCTCCGACAATCATTGATACATTTTTAGAAAGCTATGATTTTTCGGGTAAGACAGTTATTCCGTTTGCAACCAGCGGCGGAAGCGGAATGGGCAAAACAGCGGACGTACTGAGGAAAATCTGCCCCGATGCCGATATTAAGGACGGAAAGGTATTAAACGGTATGTCTGATGAAAAAATTGCTCAGTGGGCAGCAAAATTTTAATTCAGAATGAATAGAAGGGGTGAAAGAATTATGAAATATACGAAACTCGGAAATTCAGACATTGAGATATCAAAATTATGCGTAGGCTGTATGAGTTTTGGAAAACCATTTAAGGATTTTCACGAATGGACTTTAAGCTTCGATGAAACAGATGAGGTTGTTCGTCATGCTCTTAATCTCGGTATAAACTTTTTTGATACAGCAAACACCTATGCACATGGTACGAGCGAGGAATTTCTCGGACGTGCAATTAAAAACAATATTTCGCGTGATAAGGTTGTACTTGCATCGAAGGTGTATTTTAATGACGGACATTTATCAAAAGAGGCAATAAACCGTGAAATAAACGGTACACTAAAAAGACTCGGTACAGATTATCTTGACCTTTATATTATTCACCGTTTTGATTACGGTACACCGATTGAAGAAACAATGGAAGCACTTCATAATCTCGTAAAATCGGGCAAGGTTCGCGCTCTCGGTGCATCGGCAATGTATGGCTATCAATTTTATAATATGCAGCTTGCGGCAAGGGATAACGGCTGGACACCGTTTGTATCAATGCAAAATCACTACAATCTCATCTATCGTGAGGACGAAAGAGAGCTTATTCCGCTTTGCAAACAGATGAATGTGGCTCTTACACCTTACAGTCCGCTTGCAGCAGGCAGACTTTGCCGAACAGATTGGCATACAGATACAAAACGCAGTAAAACAGATCGTATGGCAGCCGGAAAATATGACAAAAATGAGGCTGAGGATTGCAAAATTGTAATGCGAGTAAAAAATCTTGCTGATAAATATGAAAAAACAATGACACAGATTGCTCTTGCATGGCAATTCAAAAAGGGTATTGCCGCTCCTATTATCGGAGCAACCAAATCAAAATATTTTGATGATGCGGCACAATCGCTCGAATTTGAGCTTACCGATGAGGATGCGGCTTACCTTGAAGAATTATATGCTCCTCACGATATTGTAGGCGCATTATCCGATAAAAAGTAAAGAGGGGAATATCAATGAAGAAATTAATATCAGTTCTTTTGTCAATCTGTATGCTGTTAAGCCTTACGCTTACGGCTTGTGCGGCGGAGGAAACACAAAATGAAAACGGTACAACGATTATTCTTAAAATCGGAAGTCCAGCAATGTCGGTAGACGGCAAAGATATGCCAATTGACGAACAAGGCACTGTTCCCGTTATTGTAAATGACAGAACTCTGCTCCCTGTCCGTGCGGTTGTCGAGCAAATGGGAGGTACCGTTGACTGGAACGGCGATACAAAGGAAGTTACATTATCATACGGCGATGATGAAATCAAACTTACTATTGATTCTGCCGATGCATACTTGAACGGCGAAAAGCAAACTCTTGATGCTGCCCCGACCGTAATAAATGACCGCACAATGCTCCCTATTCGTTTTATTGCCGAAAGCTTTAAATTCAATGTTGAATGGAATGCGAGTGAGCAAACAATAACTATTACAAAGACAAAAACAACTGAAGAAGCACCCGTAAAGCAACCGGAAGAAAAACAGGAAACTCAAAACTCTATGAGCAAAAGCCTTGTTGTATATTTCTCGGCAACGGGAAATACAAGGTCACTTGCAGAAAAAATAGCCGAAGAATCCGGTTCGGATATATTTGAAATTGTACTGGAAGAGCCTTATACAAGTGCCGATTTAAATTATAACAACAGTGACTGCAGAGCAAACAAAGAACAAAATGACGCAAGCTCCAGACCTGCTATTTCAAGCAAGCTCGATAATATAGATGATTACGATACTATTTTCATCGGCTATCCGATTTGGTGGGGTACTATGCCAAAAATTATAAATACATTTTTGGATACATATGATTTGTCGGGTAAAACAATAATGCCGTTCTGCACCAGCGGTTCAAGCGGTATTTCAACCTCGGTATCGGCTATAAAGAGTGCCTGCCCGAACGCAGACGTTAAAAACGGATTCAGAGGAACTTCCGGCACTATCAGTACACAAATTCAGAATTGGTTCAATGAAAACAACTTTGAACAAACAGCGGCGGAGGAGAACTCTGCCGCTGCTGTAAAAAAAATTAAGCTTGTTTGGGATAACAGCGAAGTTGTAATTGCTCTCGAAAACAATAAAACAACCGAGGATTTTGTTTCCAAACTGCCAATAAAAGCTAAAATTGAGGACTATAACAGCACTGAAAAAATCAGCCGCTTTTCTGATGAAATATATAAAGATACCGAAGCGGCGGGACTTAAACCATCTGTCGGAGATGTTGCTCTTTACGCTCCGTGGGGCAACCTCTCAATATTTTACAAGGGATGGAGCTATTCAGACGATTTGATTCCTATAGGACATATTGAATCGGGACTTGATGCACTCACAGACATGAGTGAAGATTTTGAAGTGACAATCGAACCTGTCATCTAATAGGAGGTGTTTTTATGCGTAAATTAAGACACATAATTATGCTTGCTTTGACCGTCTTTCTTATAATCGGAGCTTGTGTCTGCGTTTCAGCAGCAGAGCCTGAATTTAACGTAACAAAAACTCAGGCAACGGTTATAGATGCACCCGAAAATTCAAGTATGGCAGTTGCACTTTATGACGGGAACAGTTTTTCTGATATGCGTATTTACAAGGGCAGCGGAACAATCACGGCAAATTATGCAGCTGATATGGCTGACGCTCTCGATAAATCCGATAATATAAAGGTTTTCCTTTGGGATTTTACAAAATTATACCCTCTTGCAACTGCATATTACAATAACCTTTCCGATTTAACGGATAAATCGGTAAATCGTGTTTTGACGGTATATTTTTCAGCAACGGGAAATACGGAAAGCTTGGCACAGAAAATTGCAGCGGAAACAAATTCGGATATATTTGAAATCGTGCCGGAAGAGCCTTATACAAGTGAGGACTTAAATTACAGTAACAGTAATTGCCGTGCCAACAAAGAACAAAACGATCCGACAGCACGTCCCGCAATTTCAAATAAAATTGATAATATCGATGACTATGATGTTGTTCTTATCGGCTACCCGATTTGGTGGGGTACTATGCCGAAAATCATAAATACATTTTTGGATACATACGATTTGTCTGGTAAAACAATAATGCCGTTCTGCACCAGCGGTTCAAGCGGTATTTCAACTTCAGTG
>USPO01000123.1 GCA_900556575.1 uncultured Eubacteriales bacterium | reverse complement strand
CTTATGCATTACATCAAAAGTCGGAAATCCTGCATGATATTCTATATTTGCCGGATAATAGTCCGTCGCATCGGTCATTCCGTAGGTTATAACATCAAGGTCATCCGTTCCTTCAAGCGCCATACGAACGTTGGCATCGTCCCACATCGCTACAACGCTGCCCTTTCCCTTTGTAAGATATGCAAATTTTCTGAAACTTTCTCTTATTTCCTCAATACCGGAGAAGAAATCGAGATGATCTTCCTCTATATTTGTGATTAACGCAATTGTCGGGAAGAACTTTAAAAAGCTGTTTGTATACTCGCACGCTTCCGTTACAAAGCAGTCGCCATGACCGCAGCGAATATTACCGTCTATAAGGTCCAATTCACCGCCTATGCTTATCGTAGGGTCAGTATCGGCATACATCAGTGCATGAGCCAGCATACCCGTTGTAGTGGTTTTTCCGTGCGTTCCGCTTACACCTACCGCATGAGAAAATTCCTTCATTACAGCACCCAAAAATTCTGCTCTGTCAACAAGTCTTATTCCAAGCTTATGTGCCTCCTGCATTTCCGGATTATCCTCATGCACGGCAGCAGTATGAACAACCAAATCCGCACCATGTACATTTTCAGCCTTATGTCCCTCATAGATAACAGCTCCGTTGTCTTCAAGTTTTTTTGTTATATTTGATTTTGCTCTGTCCGAACCTGTTACCTTAAATCCTTTTTGGAGTGCAACCTGAGCCATACCGCTCATACTTATTCCTCCTATTCCTATAAAATGAATTAAAGCACCACTTGGTAAATCTGATATATTTAATCTATCCATAATTAATTTTCTCCCTTCTAAAAATGCCTGAATTTATATGTATATATACTTTCAGACCTAATTATCCTTTGCAGTAAAATTACAGCTATTATTTCATAATTGTATTATATCTCAAACGCATTTTTTTTTAAACCCTTTTTTTGAAAAATAGGTTGATTGAACAAAAAAATAAATACCTATATTGTTTTTGTGGTTATTTTGTATGGTTTTTATAAATTGACAACAAAACTATTGACAAATTTTCATTTTTAAAGTACAATAGAAAGAGTATTGAGACATCACTGGAGAGACTGCAAAAATACGGGCATAAGCTCAGAAAGTTGGAAGGTGGTGATTAACTTGGAGATTACAGACATCAGAATCAAGAAGGTGTCAGCTGACAGCAAGATGAAGGCTGTTGTTTCAGTAACTTTTGACAATGCTTTTGTTGTTCATGACATAAAGATTATCGAAGGACAGGACAAGCTTTTCACAGCAATGCCGAGCCGCAGAACACCTGACGGCGAATACAAGGACATAGCACATCCGATACACAGCGAAATGCGTAATAAGCTCGAAACAGCTATTCTCGCTAAGTATGAAGAAGAACTTCAGAACCCTGTTGAGGAATAATCCTTTATTACGCCAAGGAAATGCGTGAAATCACGAATTAATTCACATTATAACAAGACAGAACAAAGTTCGCTTGGATAGTTTCCAGGATTAAAATGTATTCGGAGAAGCGTTTTTCGCTTCTTTTAATAATTTTGAACGAACAAAACAGATAAGCCGCAGGATATAGATTCTGCGGCTTATTTGTTTTTATATAATAATTTATCTTTAATTTACTTTGACCAATATGGTCTACTCCATTCTTTCAAGTTCATCAAAGAACATTTCATAGAAATCATCCCAATCATCCGGGGCTTCTACTCCACCGCCATTCACACTCCTGAGCATTGCAGCACAAAATTCTTCACCGGCAGTTAAAAGTTCATACACTGTTATATGGCTGTAACCCAGCTCGGCACACTTATCGCAAAAAGCCTTTACAGGGTCCGCCTCTGCCCTTGTTGCAAGTAATTCCTGTCTGAGTTTTTTATCATTTCTTGCTCTTTGTGTTAGCAGCGAAAGTTCATAATGTACGTCCATAGCTTCCTCGTATTATATTAGTCTTTACAGATGCAGCAAGCATTCTTACTGTATTTGAGCGGAATGCTCTAAGCAGCTTTCCCTTTTGAGAGGTGACGGCGTATCGGCATACTCCTAACCTCGAAAAGGGGTACAATGCGGCGAGCATTCTTACTGTATTTGAGCGGAATGCTCTAAGCAGCTTTTCCTTTTGAGAGGTGACGGTGTATCGGCATACTCCTAACCTCGAAAATGGGAAAGATGCAGCGAGCATTCTTACTGTATTTGAGCGGAATGCTCTAAGCAGCTTTTCCTTTTGAGAGGTGACGGTGTATCGGCATACTCCTAACCTCGAAAATGGGAAAGATGCAACGAGCATTCCGTTCAAATCAGCCTGCAGGCCAGCCGAATTCCCTACCTCCCATCAGGTGGAAGTGAAGATGCCCTACTGTTTGTCCGCCGTCTTTGCCGCAGTTGTTCACTACTCTGTAACCGTTCTCATCAATACCGAGTGACTTCGCAATTTCCGGTATCTTTGACCAAATGTGTGCAGCATACTTAATGTTCTCTTCATTAAGTTCATTTGCACTCTTGATATGTGCTTTCGGCACAATAACAATATGCTGCGGAGCCTGCGGTTCAATGTCACGGAACGCAAGCATCATATCATCCTCGTATACCTTATTTGAAGGTATATCGCCATTAATTATTTTGCAGAATAAGCAATCCATTTCTGTTTCCTCCCATTCAATTTTAGGGCTGCACAAAAAATATTTTGCCGCAGCCCTATATTTATTATTTATTTGTCATTGCAGCTACAAGCTCATCGACCTTAGCCAATGCATCCTCTATCTTCGATGCATCCTTACCGCCGCCCTGAGCCATGTCCGGCTTACCGCCACCTCTGCCTCCGCAGATTGCCGTAAGCTCCTTAATGATATTGCCGCAGTGTACACCGGCCTTAACAGCATCCTTTGATGCCATTGCAACAAATGTAATCTTTCCGTCTGTATTCGATGCGAGAACAACCACGCTGTTTTCTGTTTTAGCCTTTGCCTGATCCGCAATATTCTTTAACTCCGGAACTGCCATGCCGTCAAGCTGTACCGCAAGCACATTCATATCTCCGATATGCTTAACCGCCGACATCATATCCTTTGTCTTAAGCTCTGCCATCTTAGCTTCAAAAGCCTCAACCTTTTTAGCATATGCTCTGTTTTCATCCATTACGGACGCAGCCTTCACATCAAGCTCATCAAGACGGTTTGTCTTTAATGCAGCACCTGTCTTTGCAATCATTTCATCCTTAGCCTTGATATAGTCAAGAACGCCCTGACCTGTTACAGCCTCGATACGTCTTACGCCTGCTGCCACACCTGCCTCTGAAATAAGCTTGAACAAGCCTACCTCGGCTGTATTCTTTAAGTGAGTACCGCCGCAGAATTCCATACTGTAATCGCCCATCGAAACGACTCTTACAACATCACCGTACTTTTCGCCGAACTGTGCCTCTGCACCAAGCTTCTTTGCTTCTTCAATAGGAAGCTCCTGAACGGTAATATCCATAGCCTCAAGAATTGCATCATTAACAGCCTGCTCAACCTCCTGAAGCTGCTCTGTTGTCATAGCCTCAAAGTGCGAGAAGTCAAAACGCAGACGATCAGCTGTTACAAGTGAACCTGCCTGTGCAACATGGTCACCCAAAGCGTGCTTTAATGCAGCATGAAGAAGGTGAGTAGCACTATGGTTACGGCTGATTGCCATTCTGTTTTTCTTGCATACAGATAATGTAACTTTATCATCAAGTGAAAGCTCGCCCTCAACTACCTTTACCTCATGGAGATATGTGCCGTCGCCTGTCTTAGTTGTATATACAACCTCAGCCTTGCCGTTTGCACCTGTGATTGAACCCTTATCACCGGACTGTCCGCCCATTTCAGCATAGAACGGTGTCTTTGCCGTTACGATAATTCCTGTTTCACCCTTGCTTATCTTTGCACATACTTCTTTTTCAGCAGCTATGCCAAGGATTACACTCTCATCCTCAAGCTTTGTATAGCCTGTGAACTCTGTCGGCTCAGTAACGTTTTCAAATGTATAGGTATCCTCCGCATCCCAGCTTGAGCCGTCCTTTCTTGACTCTCTTGCAGCTGTCTTCTGCTCCTCCATACACTTGTTAAATCCGTCAACATCAACACCGAGTCCCTGCTCCTGTGCCATTTCGATTGTCAAATCCAGCGGGAATCCATAGGTATCATGAAGTTTGAATGCTTCTTCACCCGTTAATTCCTTTGCATTTGCTTTCTTTGCTTCCTCAATATATCCGTTAAGGATTGCAAGACCGTTATCAATAGTAGCATCGAAACGCTCTTCTTCCTTTTCTATAATTCTTGTAATATAGTTTCTCTTTTCCTCAAGCTCCGGATATGCACTCTTTGATGCATCTATAACTGTTCCGGCAACTTCATATAAGAAACGGCGGTCTATGTTTAAAAGCTTGCCATGACGTGCGGCACGACGGAGTAAACGTCTTAATACATAGCCTCTTCCCTCGTTTGACGGAATAACACCATCGGAAACCATCATTACAGTACTTCTGATATGATCGGTAATTACACGAAGTGATACATCTGTCTTTGCATCCTTCTTATATTCAACACCCGCAATACGGCAAATATGCTTCATAACATCCTGAACTGTATCAACTTCAAAGAGGTTATCAACGTCCTGCATAACAACAGCAAGTCTTTCAAGTCCCATACCTGTATCGATATTCGGTCTTGCAAGTCTGTTATAGTTGCCTTCCTCATCCTTATCAAACTGCGTAAATACGAGGTTCCAAACCTCCATAAAACGGTCACAGTCACAGCCCACACCGCAGGTTGGACTTCCGCAGCCGTACTTTAATCCTCTGTCATAGTAGATTTCCGAGCAAGGACCGCACGGACCTGTACCATGCTCCCAGAAATTATCTTCTTTGCCAAGCTTAACGATATGCGATGCATCAACACCTACTTCATTAATCCAAATATCCCTTGCCTCGTCATCATCTTCATATACTGAAATATAAAGCTTTTCTGCCGGAATTTCCATAACTTTAGTGAAGAACTCCCATGCCCATGCAGTTGCTTCTCTTTTGAAATAATCTCCGAACGAGAAGTTACCGAGCATTTCAAAGAAAGTACCATGACGCGCCGTATGACCTACACGTTCAATATCCGGTGTTCTTATACACTTCTGGCAGGTTGTTACTCTATCTCTCGGCGGTTCTTCCGCACGAGTAAACCACTTTTTCATCGGAGCCATACCCGAATTAATTAAAAGAAGGCTTGCATCATCTTTCGGAACAAGCGGAAAGCTGTTAAGTCTGAGACATCCTTTTGATTCAAAGAAGCTCAGGAATTTTTCACGAATTTCGTTTACACCTAATTTTTCCATAGTTTTAAAATTAAAACTCCTTTCACAAAACTCAACGGGACAGCCCCGAAGCAGTCTGTTTCATTCAAATATACATATAGATTTATTATATCACATTTCCTTTTTGAGGTCAACCGTGAAATTTAAAAAATATACAGGAA
>USPO01000122.1 GCA_900556575.1 uncultured Eubacteriales bacterium | reverse complement strand
AAAAATTAATACCTGTAGTTTCCTATTGTTTTGCTTGTTTCACCCCTTCCGTCACGCTTCGCGTGCCACCTCCCCCGGAAGGGGAGGCTTATCGTATTAGCGGTCATTGCTAAATAGTGTTCTATTAAAACAATTCGGAAAATTCTAATTTAAATAACAAAAAAGGTTTGCAAAGCCGAACCTTAGAGAGAGGAAGATATAAATGCAGTTCACAATAGTTACGGGAATGTCGGGTTCCGGAAAAACAAGGGTAATTCGTTACCTCGAAGATATGGGTTACTTCTGTATCGACAATTTACCGCCGATGCTGATTCCAAAGTTTTCGGAAATGCTTGCGACTGCCGGAGGAAAATTTAATAATGTTGCTCTTGTAATAGATGTGCGTGTAGGTGAGATGATTAATGAGCTTGCCACACAAATTCAGGCACTGAAGCTAAAAGGCTATGATGTAAGGGTGCTGTTTTTGACGGCAGATGATGAAACACTTGTTAAAAGATATAAGGAAACAAGAAGGTCGCATCCTATATATAACCCGAACGGACTGCTTGCCTCGATAAAGCAGGAAAGAACGCTGCTCGAAAAGCTGTATAACAGCTCGGATTTTGTAATTGATACAAGTCATTTGTCAAATTCGGGGCTGCTTGATGAACTAAAGGAAATTTTTTGCGATGATAATAAGAAAACTTTTGTTGTAAATGTAATGGCATTCGGATATAAATACGGTATGCCGATGGATGCGGACCTTGTATTTGATGTGAGATGTTTTCCTAATCCGTTCTATATAGATGAGTTAAAGTATAAAACAGGAAATGACAAGGAAGTTCAGGACTATGTCATGCAGTTTCCGGAGGCGCAGGAGTTTGAAAAGAAGCTGTTTGATATGATGGATTTCCTTATCCCTCTTTATGAAGAGGAAGGAAAGGTATCTATAACAATTGCAATAGGCTGTACCGGAGGAAAGCACAGGAGTGTGACCTTTACGAATAAGCTCGGCGAGCATTTAAAGGAAACGGGCTTAAAGGTAAATGTAGCATACCGTGACATGGGAAGAGAGTAAAGCTATGAATGGTTTGAAAATAGCGGCAATAGGCGGAGGAACGGGACTTTCAACAATGCTGAGAGGCTTGAAGCTCTATACTCCGAATATTTCGGCGATTGTAACGGTAGCAGATGACGGAGGTTCATCGGGAGTACTTAGGACTGATTACGGAATGCTGCCTCCGGGAGATGTAAGAAACTGTGTCAGTGCTTTGGCTGATGTGGATCCGATAGCGGGAGAACTTTTGAATTACCGTTTTCAGGAGGGTAATTTAAAAGGTCACAGCCTTGGTAATTTAATTCTTGCGGCATTAAATGAAATGAGCGGTAATTTTGAAGAGGCGGTCGAGAAATTTAACCGTCTTATGGGGGTTGTCGGAACGGTGTATCCGGTAACAAACGAAAATGTTACTCTTCATGCCGAGCTTAGGGACGGCAGCATAATAGACGGCGAGTCGCATATAGGTCAGCACAGAATAGGAAAAAACAAGGGAATATCAAGCGTGTTCCTCTCACCTGAAAAGCCGAAGGCAGTAGAACAGGCAATAGATGCAATTATTGATGCGGATGTAGTTGTTTTGGGACCGGGAAGTCTGTATACGAGCATAATTCCGAATTTGCTTGTTGAAGGAATACCGGAGGCTATTCGGGAGAGTAAGGCTGTAAAAATCTATGTATGCAATATAATGACACAGCCGGGTGAAACAGAAGGCTATAAGGCTTCACAGCACCTGGAGGCATTAGAAAAGCATTCCTATAAAGGAATAGCCGATGCAATGATAGTTAATAATGCACCTATTCCGGAAACATTAAGGCTCAAATATCTTGAGGAATTTGCCTCTGAAGTATACATAGACTCCGAAAGGATAGTTGGAAGAACAGCGCTTGTGTCGGGAAATTTTCTGCTTGTAAAAAGCAGTAAGATAAGGCACAATTTCAGCCGTCTGGCGAGAACGATAGTAACAATAGGCAAGAGCGACAGCAGATAGATGCTATGGCTGCGTATAAGCCTCTCCAAGGGGAGGCTTTTTATATTAGAAGATTTATGATAAGAAGATTTATGATATAATATTCCGGTGAAGCAGCCGTGCAGTATCCAAAATTTAATTATTTACTAAACGTACAAGGAAAGGAAAAAATGTCATTTTCAGCAGAAATAAAAGAAAAGCTTGAAACAGCCGGCTATGAATGTAACCAATGTGCATATGCGGAAGCAGCGGGTAAGCTTGCAGTCATGATAGAGGATGACGGAGAATATGAGGCATTCAAGTACCGCATGAATTACGGAGATATAGAGGGTGC
Source organism: uncultured Eubacteriales bacterium (assembly GCA_900556575.1). GTDB lineage: Bacteria > Bacillota > Clostridia > UBA1381 > UBA1381 > UMGS1958. The sequence goes on along the minus strand of USPO01000122.1, from coordinate 3,189 downwards.
GGACTGCTGTGAGCGTGCATTTTTACGCGGTGCGTTCATGAAAGGCGGTTCTGTGAGTGACCCTGAAAAAAGCTGGCATTTGGAAATAGATGCACGTCACAAAAAGGAAGCGGATTTTATAGCCGCTTTGTTCAAAAAAAGAGATATACGCTGCGGTGTATCCGAACGAAAGGGAAGATATGTGGTGTATGTAAAGGACTGCGACTCAATTGCGGCAGTACTGGGAACGATAGGCGCCGGTGCGGACGCATTGAAGCTGTTTAGTCTTCAGACGGAACGCAGCATAAGAAATGATGTGAACAGACGTGTAAACTTTGAAAGTGCAAATCTTCAGAAAAGTGTTAAAGCAGCGTCGAAGCATATCAGAGCAATAAATGCTCTGAAGAATGCAGGTGAGTGGGAGAAACTGCCTGAATCACTTAAGGAAATAGGCGAGCTTAGAATAAACAATCAGGGAGCAAGTTTGAAGGAACTGGGCGAGATGATGACTCCTCCGATAGGCAAGTCGGGAGTAAATCACAGACTGAACAGACTGATTGAGGCGGCGGAAGGCTTGGAATAAAGGTTTAAAAATAAAAATAAAAAAATTGCTAAAAAAACCTTTACTTAATACAAAAAATATGTTATAATGTTAATATCAGTTTATATTTAAAGGAGAGAAAAGCGAATGAGTAAGACAAAAGGAGGCTTCACACTTCCGGGCGAAAGCGGATATGAGAAGCTTACATTAGAGATGGCTGAGAAATGGGGAGCAGATGTAATCCGTGACAGTGACGGTACAGAGCTTTCACCGGAGATTATCAATGCAGGTTACGGCATTTATTCGACTATCTGTATTATCAGAGGTCATAATGAGTGGGCTAAGCAGAACATGGATAAGCTCCAGCAGTCATTCCTCATGACAAATCCTATCGTAGCAGAGGGAAATTCACTCACAGTTGAGCTTATGAAGGATTTTTATGCTGAGCAGTTCGTTGTAAACGAAACACCTGAGTCAATAGAATATTGGCAGGTATTCGACCGTACAACAAATGAGGAAGTTCCGGCAGATAAGTGGTCATATGCGGACGGAAAGGTAACAATTAATGATATCACACCGTGGCATACATATACTGTAAACTTCCTTGCATATAGAATTTGGGAAGAAATCTCAATGTATAACCATGTAACAAACAACTGGGACAAGGAGCATTTAATGCCGATAGATCCGATTTATCCGGAGACGCAGGCATATATGATTGACTGGCTCGATAACTGGGCAAAGACACATCCGGCAACAACAGTTGTTCGTTTCACTTCAATGTTCTATAACTTTGTATGGATCTGGAGCTCAAGCAAGAGAAACCGTGATTACTTCTCGGACTGGGGTTCATATGACTTTACAGTATCACCGCTTGCATTAAAGCAGTTTGAAGAGAAGTACGGCTACAAGATTACATCCGAGGATTTTGTAAACAAGGGTAAGCTTCAGGCAACACATATGGTTGCAACACAGGCTAAGCTTGACTGGATGGAGTTTGTTAATAACTTTGTTGTTGACTTCGGTAAGAAGCTTGTTAAGCTTGTTCAGGACTACGGTAAGAAGGCATATGTATTCTATGATGATTCATGGGTAGGTATCGAGCCGTGGGGAGACAGATTTAAGGACTTCGGCTTTGACGGTCTTATCAAGTGCGTATTCAACGGCTTTGAGGTTCGTCTTTGTGCCGGTGTTGATGCGGTTGAAACTCATGAAATAAGACTTCACCCGTACTTATTCCCGACAGGTCTCGGCGGTGCTCCGACATTCATGGAGGGCGGTCATCCGACTCGTGACGCACAGGAGTACTGGAAGAATGTTCGCCGTGCTTTATTAAGAGCAAAGATTGACAGAATTGGTCTGGGCGGCTACCTTTCATTAACACTTCCGTTCCCGGATTTCAATGATTACATTGAAAAGATTGCCGACGAGTTCAGACTTATTAAGGAATATCACAATAACGGTGCTCCGTATGTATTGCCGAATACAAAGGTATATGTATTGACAGCATGGGGCAAGCTCCGTTCATGGACATGCTCAGGTCATCACCATGAACATCCGGAAGTTGATTTAATAAACGTTATCGAGGCTCTTTCGGGAATGCCGTTAGACGTTGAATTTATCAGCTTTAAGGATGTTGCCGAGAAGGGTATTCCGGCAGATGCAAAGGTAATCATCAATGCAGGTGAAGCAGGCACAGCTTGGTCAGGCGGCAAGAACTGGGATGACGCTAACCTTGTTGCGGCTCTTACAGAGTGGGCATACAACGGCGGTACATTCATCGGTGTAAATGAGCCGAGTGCTGTATGCGGTTATGAAACATACTTCAGAATGGCTCCGGTTCTCGGTGTTGATGAAAAGACAACAGCAAGAATTTGTCATGGTGTTCCGTCATTCGAGGTTGAAGGTTCGGCTGCGTTATGCGATGGTGCTAAGTTTGATGTTGTTTCAAAGCCTGTATATATTGCAGACGAGTCAACAAAGGTACTTGCAGCTGACGGCGATGCTCCGGCAGTAACACTTCATAAGTTCGGCAAGGGTTCGGGCGTATATATTTCAAGCTTCCGTCATAACGAGATTAATAACCGTACACTCCTTAACCTCATCATTGAGGCAACAGGCGGTGACCTCGGACAAGACTTCCTTACAGACAATGTAATGACAGAGTGCTGCTACTATCCGGAGGGCGGAAAGATTGTTATTATCAATAACAGTGCTGATGAGCAGACAACAACTGTTAAGACACCGAACGGTCCTAAGACTGTAACATTAGGTGCATTCGATACACAGATTGTTGATATGTAATCTGATATATTTGATTAGCAATTTATGAATATGTAATAAAAGGGTATGCAGCAGCATACCCTTTTATTATTAGGGGGTGGTTTCATGCTGCGGCTCGGCAGGCTTTATATTCATTTTCTTACAATTGCGATGTTTGTATTGTTTTTCTTAAATCATCATATAGCCGAGCTGTGCTGTGCGTATTTTTCCATGCTGCTGCATGAGGCAGCACATCTTGCGGCGGCGGCGGCAATAGGACTTAAAGTCTCTCATTTTGCACTGTATCCTTTCGGAGTAAATTTAAGACTGAAAAATAAGCTTGTTGCAAATATTTCTGATGAGCTGATTTTATATCTGTCCGGCCCTTTGACGAATGTTGTCATAGC
>USPO01000121.1 GCA_900556575.1 uncultured Eubacteriales bacterium | reverse complement strand
GTCATTCAAGCTTTACTCCAGTGAACTCGCTTTCCCGAGGTTGTTCTTCCCTTTCCGTTCTTTCCCCAATGATATATCAGAATATCATTTCCATTTTCATCTGTTGTAAAGCTTGAATGACCCGGTCCCGGCTCTGATGTATTCCATGCAGTTGCCAAAAGAGGGTATCCCTTTGCTTTCCAATCCTCTGCATTCAGCGGATTACCGCCCTCTTTCAAAGAAAGAAGCTTTATCGCATATGACGGTGAGCAGCCGTTTGTGGCAATTGTCATAAATAATCTGCCGTTGTGCTGAATTGTAAACGGTCCTTCATCTACCGTAGTTTCATTTCTCTCCCAGCCGTAAACGGGCTTTGAAATAACCACTGCTTCACTTGCAAGTATTTCAGGGTTTTCAGGATTTATTTCCGAAATGTAAATATCCGAGCTTCCCGTTCCGTAGGTTTCATCACCCACAACTCTTTGCGCCCATGCATAGTACCATTTACTATTATAATTGAAACAAGTCATATCCAGTGTTATTCCCTTATCAATCAAATACTCACCATTCATCTGCTTTATTCTTACCGGAGAAGACCATGCTTCCCTGCTTAAAGGGTCATCTCCATTCAGAACCATAACGTGTGACTGAACATAATTCCATGCCTTGCCCGTTGCAAAAAATATCATAAGCTTTCCGTTCACATTATGTATTTCCGGCGCCCACACAAGACCGCTCGAAACCGAATATATTTCATGCTCCTCCGCATCTGCGATCTCTTCGATACTGTCTGCCGTTCTTATGTTAATTACAGTCTGACCTCCGCTGTCTCTCGTTGCAACAAAATAATATTTTCCGTTTAAATTCAGCATACACGGATCTGCTCTGTTTGCAATCATGTTTGACGCATATTCCTTTGTCTTTGCTTTTCCGTTTATCTTATATGTACCCGCTTTAGAAAAATCAATTCCGTCTGTATCCCATTCTACCGGATAATCAGCTTCAGACCCGTCATTATAAATTGCCGTCACAAACTCCGGCAAATCAACATTTCCGTTTTCTGATTCAATATCAGCAATTTCTTTAAAGCCTACGTGTTCCGGCGGATTTAGATTTGTCTTTAATTCCTCATACTCCTTCTTGCTTATTTCCAAGCTGTTTACAGAATTTGCACCGCTTATATTTGATTTCGGTGAAACACTCACATAATCGGAACTTTTCACTTCAGATATATTCTTAAAATCAGAGGTTTTACCTTCTTTACGCTCACCTGCGGCATTTGTCCAGTAAATTTTATAAGCACCGTCAATGTATTCACACTTCAGCTTTGATACAGCCGAATTATCAAGTTCTATATATCCCTTGAAATCAAAGCTTGTTAAATCATCAGATGTATATATCATTGCCTTTCCGTCTGTACTGTCCGTATCTGAATTTCCATCACCTCTTGCGGTTATCACACCAAAACCGCCGCTGCCAAGCCTGAATATATACGGATTCTTCAGCATCTTTGAAACACCGTTTACAAGATTGTTCGGATTGCTTTCATCCGTATAATCCGCCTCCGCAAACAATACTCCGACCCCTGCATTAAGCGTATCATACGAAGCACCGCCATTCTCGGAAACAGCCAAATGAAGGCTGTTTCCGATTACCGGAACTGTTCCTATTTTGTATTCGGAACCATCTGTTGTATAACTTAATACTCTGTACGGTGTACTGTTTTCAACATCATATATCTGAGCTGCTGCTGCCGGTTCTTCCGTATCCTTGTTCCAAAGCATAACCTTTATCTTATATGCCTTATCCGGATTCACTTCAAATTCACCTCTGCTGCTGTTCTTCATTGTTCCGACAAGTCTGTTATCCTCATCGTATACCGATGTATAAATATCATAAGCCGATACATCACCGTTTACCGCAAGCTTATATGTTAATTTATTTCCCGAAATCTCACTGTCCGATACACTCACGAGTCCTCTCGATGTGTGAATTCTCATAACAACAAACGACATTGCCGGAGCTGTATATATCATGTTATTTGACACATCAGATGTACTCGATACCGGAGCAACATTTTCCGGATTATCCATGCTGTTTACATCTGTATATGCATTTCCCGTAAGCGTCTGTATATCTGCCTTACCTGTAAGTTCAAATGATGAATCCAGATATATTTTCATTTTCTGCTCATAATCATACGGATTTACTACCTTTATGATTATATCTCCGCTTTCCGTATCAAATGATGTTGTTGTATAAACCTTATCATCATTATCCGTAACCGCACTGTTCAACGTATACGCACCTGTATTATTCATATAAAGCTTCTGCACATAATAATTAGGTGTAGCATAGCTCGATACATCATTAAACCAAATCATGTCCGGAGCCCATTGTGTATAATTTATTCTTGCAAAAAGCGGAGCATAGCTTGCCATATATACAACATCCGCATTACGTTCAAGACCTGTCATAAACGCCGCCTCAGATATTGCAGACTCAAGGTTATTTCTCTTATTTTCCTCCGATACTAACGTAGTATGTGCCGCATATTCTCCGGCAAATACCTTTGTGTCCCTATCATAATTATCATACCTTGTATCATTTGCAAGGAACCATGACGGTGACATATAATAATGCTCATCAACCGCATAAGTAAAGCTGCTGTTCTTGCTCTGATTATCTCTGATCCAGCTCCACGCATCATCAAACGAACTTCCGCTTGCCGATGGTCCCGATGTTCCTATAAGCTTCATTTCCGGATAAACCTTATGAATTTCTTTTTCAAAAGCCTCATAACGCTCATACCACTGATTTCCGCTTATCTTCCATTGCTCATTTCCTATTCCGAGCATTGTAAGGTTGAACGGTTCTTTATGTCCCATATCTGCTCTTACCTTGCCCCACTCGGTATTCTCGTCACCATTTGCAAACTCAATTAGGTCGAGTGCATCCTGAATATAGCTGTAAAATTCCTTTGTGTAAGTCTTTCCGTCACTTTCAAATACAGGCACCGTTTCCTTGCCCTGATATTCGCATGACATTCCTACATTCATTACCGGAACGGCATCACAGTTCAGATACTCGCAAAGCTCAAAATATTCATAGAAGCCCAATCCGAGCGTCTGATTATAGCTTAAAAAGTCAGGTCTCTTTGAAGTTGCCCATCTGTTCCAATTTTGAACACGCTGCTCGACAGGACCGACAGAATTTTTCCACTGATAACGGTTATCTATATCCCAGCCTTCTATTACGCACCCTCCCGGGAAACGCAAAAACCCGGGATTTAAAGCCTTAAGCTTTTCCGCCAAATCTTTACGAAATACTCCGCATACCGCATCTGACGGCATAACCGAAATCATATCAAAATCAACCGTTCCGGCAGCTGCAAGTGACACTATAAAATCACCGTATCTTACAGTTTGTTCAGCCGTAAGTTCTTTTTCGTACTTTGTCCACTGCGGTGTAACAACATTTGTTATTTCTCCGCTCAATGCCGTAATTCCGTCCTTTTCAGCCGATACATTTATACCGCTGCTGTACGAATTACTCTTTGCATAGAACGAAACTTTATATTTCTTGCCTTCTTCAATATACATACCCTCATATGCTTTATTTTTAAAAGCTTTTCCCGAAAACTCAAGGTAATGAGTGTTATTTTCATTAAGAGGCGTTTCTTCCTTATATGACATTGTACCGTCAACCGCACTCCACGCATATCCCGGTTCATTATATGTCTGAGTTGAATTTGCATCATTATTGTTATGCATTATTTCTTCAAAGGAACGATTTTCAATCATTTCTGCATACAGACCTCCGTCTGCCGCATAGTTAATATCCTCGAAAAACAATCCGAACATATTATCCTTAATATCCGTACCCTTTTTATTTTCTATACTTAAATTAAAGTCATAATCATTAATTCCCTTGACCACCGCTTCAAAATCCTTTCTTATTACATGATTTCCAAACTTAACGGCTGCCGTTAATGTAACCTTTTTTCTTCCGGACTGCGGACGTGTTACCTTACCAGATGAAGTGATAACACTTTCATCCGAGCTTGTCCAGCTTATACTGTATCCGTCCTTATCCTCAGATGCCGAAGGGAGTAATAAATCACTCTTAACATTCGATAATCCCTCTACTTCAATAATAGGTGCAAAGTCGAATACCGCAATATCATCTATAAGACCCTTTGCATATTCACCGCTTCCCCAGTTTGCCTTACCAAAGTTTATTATTTGATTATTTCCTGTCCCCATAATCTGAGACAACGTGTAATTATAGCTGTTTCCTCCCGAATATACTCCGTTAATGTATAGCTCTGATTTATCCTTGCCTATAACATAGGTTATTTCTTTCCAGCCGTTCAGCGAGCTGTCTGATGTTATAGCACCGGTTCTATTATTTAAAAATCTTTCGGCCACTGTCTGCTTATCATTATAATAGACACCGATGTAGTTTCTCTTACTGTTTTCCTGTGCATTTGAATTTGGTGCCGCATATACATACCAGCCGTTAGATGCCGGTTTCTCGGCTTTCATTCTCATTGTAATAACTACATTATCCCTGCCTTTAAGAATAGATGACCCATCATCTGCCGCTGCCGATATATAGGCATCTGTTCCGTTAAGAACCGCCGCATAGCTTCCGTCATCACTCTTGTCATATGTAATATCTCCGTTTGCCTGTGCCGTACCCTTTAGGGCTGTCATATCCTGATTGTTAAAGTTCATAGCAAATAAAAGCTTATCACTAACCTTTTCATCAGGTCTTTGCTCTGTACCGATACTGTTCAATGCAGACTCGGATAATGCTGCCGGATATACCTTTATATTGTCATAATATGCATTTGAAGCATTATCCTTGCTCCATGCCGAAAAACCAAATCTTATCTTTGACGCATTTATATCTGACATCATATATCCGTTCATACTTCCTATAAGAGTTTTATCTACATATAACTGTACTACGCTGTTGGATACAGTAATGTCAAAATGTTTCCAATTTCCCTGAACACCGGATAAGCTGTAATTCTGTTTAATTTCAGATGAGCTGTCTTTAGCGGAAATTAATATACTGTCTGCCGCTTTCACTCCAAGATAGTTCTTTCCGCTGCTGTTTGATGAACCATCACCTATATAGAAATTAAAATAGTTTCCTGTCGTATTATTTTTCAAATCAAAAGAAACCGTGTAGTTTTCAAGAACATTTCCGCCCTCATCCTTCGGTGCATCAAATTCCATATATGAACCCGATGTTCCGTCCAGATACAATACTTTGCTTCCTTTTTCGGCATCATCCTTAATTGATGCACCGCCGTTAAACACAGCGGAAATATCGCTCAAAGAATTTTGTTCAAAATTATAGCTGTAAACAGTACCCGGCACATTGTCCGTATAGCTTGGCTTTACAGATTCATAGGCTGTGTTTACTCTGTCGTATTCATCCTGCGTAAGAGGGATTATTCCTCCGTGCTTTGCACCTGTACGCATTTTAAAATCACTCTTTACTCTTTCAAAATTAATTTCTTCCGTATTATTAAGGTCATCTACCA
>USPO01000120.1 GCA_900556575.1 uncultured Eubacteriales bacterium | reverse complement strand
CCGGGCAGCTAAGTGCGGAACGGATAAACGCTGAAGGCATCTAAGCGTGAAACCGCCCTTAAGATAAGATATCCCATCGAAAGAGTAAGACCCCTCAAAGACTATGAGGTTGATAGGCCTATGGTGTAAGCATGGTGACATGTTCAGCCTGCAGGTACTAATCGGTCGAGGGCTTGACCTTATTTCATCTCTTCTGATTACGCTTCTCTGTTACTTCCTTTATTCAATTTTCAGGGTTTGATACCTTGAATATATGATAGCCGGTGCATATGGCTATGAGGTTCCACCTGTTCCCATTCCGAACACAGAAGTTAAGCTCATACACGCCGAAGATACTCAGATGGTGACGTCTCGGGAAAATAGGGCTGCGCCGGCTCTTATCATATATACTATATTCCTCAATAGCTCAGTCGGTAGAGCGCATGACTGTTAATCATGATGTCGCTGGTTCGAGTCCAGCTTGGGGAGCCAAGCAATTCTAAGCACTAACCATCGAGAAAAGGTATTGAGAGTGATATTTGTGAATCTCTTCCTTTGAACGATGGTTAGTGTCGTTTTATACAGTTTTATTGTATTTATTTGAAGTATGGAAGGTCAAGCCTCCGTATGCGTACATTTTGTATGCGTACGGAGGCTTTTTTTGTTGCTCCGAAAAGGAGACTAAAAATGGAAAATTATATAATAGATGATATTCTTAAAATACTTAGTGATGATACAATATATATTCCCAAGAGCGTAGCACAGCCCAGTGATGTATATGATGTCAGCAAGACTTTGTTTGGAGTGATATTCACCGATTGTGTTGATGATCTCAGGGCATACGGAAGTGATATCGACGGAGAAACAGTCGGTAAAATGATGAAAGCATACGTTATGGATATGACCATATCCGATATACAGTGCGAATGCCTGTGTTCACCGTCAATGGCTTCGGCTGCAAGGAGTGAAACTGTCATGCTCATCAACAAGACTGATCTTTCGGAATGTTTGCGGGAAAGACAGGTGATATGAATGCAATACCTCATAACACCATTACTTGAAGTGCTTAATCCTACAAATACGGTTTCAAGGAACAGGCTGCTTTCTTTTGCTATTGGCAATGCAGAAGCGGAGATATATAACTGCCTTATCGCTAAACACGTCTATTACAATAACCTCGGAAAGCTTACAGAGGGCGGCTGGTTCTATTCGACCGTAATGGATCTGCATTTGAGCAACGGTTATGCTGAAGATGCGCAGAAAACTGCTATACGTCATCTTATTAAGCACGGTCTTATTGAATCGGAGCTTAAAGGCTTGCCTGCAAAAAGATATCTCAGGATAATTCCCGATGCGGAGAAGCTTGCATCTCTGTTGATATCGGGCGAAGAAGCTCAGGAAGCTATTGCACTGAAGTATGATGAAGAGCTTGAAAAGAGAAAGAAGCGCAGATACAACAGAAAGCATCGTCTTATAGAGGTAACAGCTTTTGATTCCGTTCAAAGCGTTCCCGACGATGAAAAGTCCAAGGCTGTAACGAACCTGGATTCCGTTTCAGGCGTTGATGATACCGATTCCGCTCGGCTCATTGGTAACAGCAGTGATAATTCTGTTAGCAGCTCTTTTTCTACTGAAAATACTTGTTCCGCTGACTACTGGGGAACAAGGTCAGCGGCTGCCACGGGGTAAAACTAAAGATAATAAAAATCAAAGTAATTGCTTTTCAAATCGTTCATTCTCTCCGCATGCGTGCGATGAAAAATTTTTGAATGACGGAATGAAAACGGAAAGCAAATTATCTTTTCTTGAAATTCTCTCGGCTATGGGGCTTGACCTTGATGACTGGCATTATATCTACACCCGTGACCCGACTTCCGAAATGGATCTGATATACATTGACGAGGAAGAACGCAGGACAAAAACTCTGCACATTCCCGAATCATTCCGAAGTGACAGCAGCTATGTTCTGACGGCTTTGCAGTATCTTTCGGCATACAGCAATTATGCCTTTGACGATGATATGAAGCCGATGTCTAACAAGAATTTCATAGACATAACGCTGAAAATGCTGACTGAGTTTATTATGGCTGACAGTTTCAGGTTCAACGGGCAGATCATCGGCTACAAGGAAGTTCTTGATACGCTGAACAGTCTTATCCGAGAAAATTCGCTTTATGATTTCATTCTCAGCTTTCAGTACGAATGGGAAAAGATACTGAGAGAAAAAACGGAAAGCAGCATTCGCAACAAGGCAGCATACATGAAGGTTTGCTTATGGGACTGGCTGAAACGCTGGAAAATTGAGGAGTACAATCAGCTTGTGGGATTGGTTTGAGGTGGAGAGTATGATTGAACTTTTTATTGTTGCATTGGTTTTGGAGATTTGCAGGCAGGTGACTTTGTGCAAAATTTATGGCAGAAAAAATCACAGCACCCTTTAAAGTGCTATGATTATGAACTGCTCGATAAATTGGAAATTTTTCCAATTACTTATTTTCATTAAAAACATATGGTGCTCCATGGCCACATGCCAAATAATGTGGACTGATTTCTTTGATTTTCTCATATGATTCGTTCGCATCTTTAATAGATGTTACATGTGGCGGCATCATAGGGACTCCGGAAATAACTGCATAAGCATCCCCTACATACAATGTATCCCCTTTCAAAATCCCCATAGAACCAAATGTATGTCCCGGTAAAAAAATAATAGAAAAATCATAACCATATTTTAATGCATCCGCGTTTCCTTCATTTTCTATCACCACATCCGGAACATATTTTTCACTCTTGAATAAAGGAGTTTTGGTCCAAAAAGATATGTATTTTGTTCTAAAATTAAATCTATCACTTGTTGGATATTGTTTTTGTGAATTAAAATTCCTAATCAGACTAATATCCTTTTTAGCAATCCATATTCTTGAACCATATTTTTTCTTAAGTTTAGCAACATTCCAATCATGATCCGGATGCGCATGCGTAACAAAAATATCTGTAATATTAAATTTATTTTTTTCTATCCATTTTATTATAGATTTATATGTGGAATAAAAACCTGTATCAACAAGCATATCTCCATTTTCACCTTGAATTACATACACCGAAATAGGAGCGTCACCAATATTTTCTGTTAAGTATTTTATTTCACCTATAGGTACATCTTCATAGACTTGTACGCCCATATACTCCCCCCGCATGAATTAATATTTCTAATATACTTAATCACTTCACAGAGTGATCAATAGCTCGGAAACTTGGAAGTTATTTGTATTTTAAGTCAGCAGTTCAATTGTTTATTCGTTTTCGCTTACGTTTTCTTTCATAGCTTTTCGTATCCTGCTTAATGATTCGGGTGCAATTCCGAGATAAGTTGCTATGTGGCGCTGTGCAGCCTTGCTGCATATTTGGGGATAAAGTTTTTTGAAATGAACATATCTTTCGGTCGCATTTTCCACAAGAAAACCGTTTTCTCTGTATATTTTATACCTAAGGGCATTTTCAAGAAGATATATATACACATTTTTCAGGCTGTCATTTTCAAAAATGATTTTTTTCATATCCTCTGTATTGAAGATCATAAGCGTGGTTTCTTCCAGCGTTTCCCATTCGCATAAGCTTTCAGGATAGCCGAACATACCTTCGTCCATACAAAGAGTTCCCTCTATTGAAAAGCTTCGGGTTATATCATTTCCGTCATCATCTATATAGTAACACCTTGTCATTCCATCAAGAACAAGAGCTGCATTAAGTGTTTTGTCCCCGATATGCTGGATGACGGCACCTTTTTCCACAATGCGGAAAGCAGACATATTCACTATCTTTCCGAGCATCTCGGCATCAATATTCACCTTGTATTTTGATGTCATATTGATCAGCAGTCCTACAAGATATTCCTTATCCATTTGATTTTCCTCACGCTGTAATAATATAATAAGCTACCGATATTAGATTCATTCCACCGTGGGCTATCATCGGTACTATCAGATGTCCACTCTTTTTATAGCCCCATATCCACAAAAGACCCACAAGAAATGAATGTCCCATATTGAACCAATCAAGCATACCGAACAGAACATTAAATATCAGCAGCGCAGAAGTTTCTCCCCAGATGCTTACGCAGAAATTTTTCGCAAAACCTCTGAAATATATTTCCTTACATATTCCGCTGACAAAACCCAGCGACACTATCATTAGAATTATTTCACCGACTGAAAGCCTTTCCCAGCCCGAAAATGCAAGCTCAGTTCTGCCTTTTGCCACAAACAGCGAAAACAGGCTGACAGCGGAGGATATGACCGCAATGACGATTCCCATAAATATATCCTTGCCAAGGCTTTGACTGTCATATATTTCGTTTTTCAGGCTGATCCCGCTTTGCTTATATAGCATTAGTGCCTGAGGAAGAAGTATTATATTTGCAAGTATCAGTATCAGACAATATGTATTCAGGTCGGCATTTGCATAGCTTGCAATATCAAGGATATTCATACCCTCCCTGTAATTCTGACAGGAACGTAGAATTTCATATCCTGATATGATGAGTGTCAATGCAGTTGTAATTTTCAATGCTTTTTCAGCGTTGGTTGTTGTATTATTCATAATCATCACCTCTGTAATGATTGTAATACCTTTTTTCATTAAGTGCATTGACTTTTGTTAAGAAAATGTCATTTAATCAGTTTGATATATTCCGATTTGTCGAGCAGCTTATGCCCGTTAAATAGATTATACCATACTTATCACAAAGATTCAAGAAATATTTCCGCAGAAAGGCAGGTGATAATTTGGAGAACAAAAGCTTAGAGAAGATAGAAAAATCAACCCAAAACTTTCTGAGCACATCGGAGGCGGCAGCCGTACTGGGCATCTCACCGTCAACGCTCAGAAAAAGAGCAGATGAATATTCGGAATTGTTTCCGATACAAAGGGTAGGAAAGAAATACAGAATACCCAAAGCTCCGTTCATCGCATACGTCAGAACAGGAAAATCTTTTAAGTAGGAGTGATGCTTTATGAGTAAGCGAGTCAGGGATTCCCCCTTGTTAAAAAAATGTGAAAAAGCATGATTTTGGTGCCGAGAGGTCAGACGCAGGAATTTGAAAAATACGGGGGGGTTGGAAGATAGCAAGCGTAGATTTGAGATATCTCCAAATCGTGCGAACCCTCGCAGTTTCGCATTTTATGGGCATTGCCCCTAACACCCTTGTACATATTTTTACAGGAAGGATGACAGATATAGAAAAGAGAAACAGAACATTCCTCATTCATCTTAATGACGATGAATATGAGGTTATAAAGAAAAAAGCCGAGAAACTGAACATGAGATTTGCCGTGTATGTACGTCATATCGCTGTTCAGGGTGAAATGAAATGCTTTGACCTTGCCGAACTCCGTGAGGTGACAAGACCGTTCCGAATGATCGGTAACGAGCTGAACCAGATCGCAAAGAAAGCCAATGAAACAGGAGAGGTCACAGCCAAGGCAGTGGAGGAAGTCAGAGAACAGTATGCACGTCTTGAAAATGTTTTTGAAAAATATCTGAAACCATTGAAGCCGAATGTGCTTATGGAGTGATGCAAT
>USPO01000119.1 GCA_900556575.1 uncultured Eubacteriales bacterium | reverse complement strand
CGGTGCCAACATTTTAAGAGGCGGAGCATTCAAACCGCGTTCATCGCCGTATTCATTCCAGGGTCTTGAAGGTGACGGCTTAAAGATTATGTATAACAGCGGAAAAGAGCTTGGTATGCCTATATGTACAGAAGTATTAGATACCCGTGATGTTGAGCTCGTGGCATCATATGCTGATATTATGCAGATTGGTGCAAGAAATATGCAAAACTTCAAGCTTCTCCGCGAGGTTGGTAAGTGTGACAAGCCTATACTCTTAAAGAGGGGACTTGCTTCAACTATGGAAGAATGGCTCATGGCTGCCGAATATATTATGTCTGAGGGCAACGAAAAAGTTATTCTCTGTGAAAGAGGAATAAGAACCTATGAAACAGCTACAAGAAATACGTTTGACATAAGTGCAATTCCGGTATCAAAAGAACTTTCACACCTTCCTATTATTGCTGACCCAAGCCATGCAACAGGTACATACAAGTATGTTGCACCGGTTGCAAAAGCTGCAATTGCCGCAGGTGCAGATGGTCTTATGATAGAAGTTCATAACTGCCCTGAAAAGGCTGCATCAGATGGTCCGCAGTCACTAAAGCCGCATAAGTTCGATAAACTTATGAAAGAGCTCGACCCGATTGCAAAGGCAGTAGGCAGAACACTTTTATAATCTGAAAACATCTGAAATTCAGCGGCACGAATTTTTCTGTTTGTGCCGCTGTATTGTTAAAAAGAGAAAAATCGGAGGAATATACAATGCTTGGTTATTTAGGCCCCAAGGGAACTTTTTCTCACCAAGCGGCAATGGAATGGTCGCAGGGAAACGAGGAATTAAAGGAATATAACACCATATATACAGCTATAAAAGCAGTTGATGACGGTGAAATCGACCGCTGTATTGTACCTATTGAAAATTCAATTGAGGGAAGCATCAATACTACGCTTGATATGCTTGCCTTCGATGTAAATTTGTTTATTACCGGAGAATATGTACTTCATATTACCCAAAATCTAATGACTGCTCCGGAAACAAAAGAAGATGATATTACACTTATTACATCTCACCCACAGGCGATAGGTCAATGCGCAAAGCTTTTAGCTCATAAATTTCCAAATGCAAAAATAGAATTTGCCGACTCTACCTCCGCTGCTGCAAGACGCACTGCCTCCGGCGAAAAGGGTATTGCCTGTATAGCATCTCCAAACTCCGCTAAGCTTTATGGCTTGAATATTCTTTATCCGGACTGCGGAGATGACCATAATAATTCTACTCGCTTTGTTATATTGGAAAAGAAAAGAAGCTATAAGGTCAGCAGTCACGATAAAACCTCAATTGCATTTACACTTGCGGACGAACCCGGAATATTATTTAAGGCACTTGCACATTTTGCCGATGAGAAAATAAATTTGAAAAAGATAGAATCACGTCCCATGAAGAACGAACTAGGAAAATATATGTTTTTCATAGATATTGACGGAAATACAGATGATGCTTCGATATATTTTGCACTTGATAAATTAAGAAGAAGTACTATATTTTTTAAAGAATTAGGTTCATACCATTACGAATAAGTAATGTGAAAGGAGAAAAAAATGCTGCGAAAAATTTTAGCGGCGGCAGCAGCAGTATCAGCGGCACTATTTATTAGCATTAATGCTAATGCTGCTGAAGGAGACCTCGTTGTTGTATTAAACAGCGAACCGGCTGCTATGCTTGTAGAGGATAATCCCAATATAATAAACCATGAAGGCAGAGTTTTTGTCGTTAGCTCATATATGGATGCACTTTCTCTTGCACCCGCTTCTGAAATCGCTTGTATTTTTGAGGACAGCACTGCTCAGCTTTTTGATAATGAAATAGACTCATCTCCGGTCAATGATCCTCAATATTCCAATCAATGGGGACTCGATGTTATAAAGGCTCCGTATGCATGGGCAATCGGAGCGAATGGCTCAGGAGTTAAGGTAGGTATTGTAGACAGCGGAATGCGTCGACCGTCACATGAGGACTTAAATATCCCGTCCCAATTCTACAATGTACTTTCCGGTTCGGACTATACGGACTATGCTGATATATATAGTCATGGAACAAAGGTTGCCGGAATTATAGGTGCTAAAACAAACAACGGAATAGGTATTGCCGGAATTGCCGGAGGTTCAGAGCTTGTTCCAATAAAGGTTACCGACGAAAAAAACCTATATACATCTGACATGATTATAGGCTTTGAAAAAGCGGTTGACTACAATTGCAGTGTAATAAATCTAAGCCTTGGATTTTCAGAATCAAAAACGTCATTATCGACTATACGTTCAATCAATTCCCGTATACAAAATGCAATCAATAAGGGAATTATAATTGTTGCAGCAGCCGGCAATGACGGCAGCAAAGAGTACCAATACCCCGCTTCATACGATAATGTTGTATCTGTTTCAAGCATCGGTACCAGTTCATCACTGACAGCACCATCATCATTCTCACAGCATAATGATAAGGTAACAATAGCCGCACCTGGATTTAATATACTTTCAACTACAAATACAGGCGGCTACATAAGTTCCAGCGGAACATCATTTGCGGCTCCTATGGTTTCAGCAGCAGCAGCAATCGCAAAGCAAATAAATCCTAATATTACAGCGTCTGAATTTATAGATGTTTTAAAGAAAACCGCTGTAGATATATATACCGAAGGCTATGATGAATATACTGGATATGGATTACTGGATTTAAAAGCAATGACGGAATATTTATTAAGTGAAAATCCACTCCCTACTCCATCGCCTGAGCCATCCGCAACTCCCGATGCAACCGCTCTGCCTATTGAAACGGCTACTCCTGCTCCGTCAAAATCTTCATTTACAAAAGATGATGATTTATATACAATAACAGCGGTTCACGAGCCTATATCTTCGCATACAAGAGTTATTGCGGCATTATATGAAAACGATCGTCTAACCGCGGTAAGATTTCTTTACGGTGTTGACGGGAATACGGTAAACAAGTTTACATACCGTTCGGATAAGGATATTACAAAAGCTGAAATTTATGCGTGGGACTTCACCGATCCGTCAAAACCGATACCTGTTATCGATAAGCAAACGCTTGAATTGGAATAAAATTAAGGCAGCCTTCCTAAAACAGAATGGCTGCCTCATATTTTTACTTTTTCTCAATCTTCCAATCCGGCAGCTGTGATACCGCATGGAAAAGTCTTTTTCTAATTCCCCTTCCGGAACGTTCTCCAAGGTATTCTATAATCTCCTGCATATCGGCACGCTTTGTTTCTCCGTCTGCCGGACACGGGCTTTTTAATACCGGTACATCACGTTCTCTGACTATAGCTTTAACCTCATATTCACGAACATATATAAGCGGTCTTATTTGTGTTATTCCCGACCTCGTCATGACTGTAACCGGTGAAAATGTATTTACTCGTCCCTCATAAAGCAGACTTAACATAAACGTATCCAATACATCGTCATTATGATGCCCCAATGCCACCTTCCCGCAGCCTAATTCTTTGGCATATTCATTCAATGCTCCTCTTCGCATTTTTGAACACAGTGAGCATGGATTTGACTCCTTACGTTCATCAAATACAATTTCCTTAATTTTTGTATACTTGACATGATATTCTATGCCGTATTCCCTGCAAAATTCCTTTATATCAGAATAATCGGACTCATATCCCATATCAATCGTAATTCCGACTACCTCAAACTTTTTCGGATAATAGCGTGAAAGCAAAGCAAGCGATGCCGCAAGAACAAGACTGTCCTTTCCTCCCGATATACCGACAGCGACTCTGTCACCGTCATCTATCATATTATATGCATCTACCGCCTTGCGTATTTGTCCCACTATTCTCTGCATTACTTTACTGCCTCTATTGCTTCGGTAAGATTTACATTATCTGTGTACAATGCACGTCCTACAATTACGCCTTCAACTCCGGTATCCTTCAAAGCCTTGATATGCTCAAGACTTCCAACTCCGCCGGACGCAATTATATCCGCATTTACGGCTGCCGCCATCTCTCGCATTGCCTCCACATTCGGACCCTTTAATGTTCCGTCTGTTGCAATATCCGTATATACGATTGTCTTTACACCTAAATCGACCATTTTCTTCGCAAACTCAACGGCTGTAAAATCACTTGTCTTTTCCCAGCCCTCGACCGCAACCATTCCGTCTTTTGCATCAATGCCTATAACTATTTTATCGCCGTATTTTTTTACAGCTTCTTTGACAAATTCGGCATCCGAAACAGCCCTTGTACCTATTATTACTCTCGAAATTCCGCACTCGAGCTTTGCCTCGATGTCAGCCATTGTGCGGATACCTCCGCCCGTCTGAACCGGAACGTTAACTCTTTTGCAAATTTCAGCAATTGCCTCTGCATTTACTCCATGTCCCTTCAAAGCACCGTCAAGGTCTACAACGTGGATATATTCTCCGCCGAGACTTTCCCATTTCTGTGCCATATCAGCCGGACTGTTACCATACACTGTTATATCTGAAAAACGTCCCTGCAATAATCTTACGCAGTTTCCGTCCTTAATATCTATTGCCGGATATATTCTCATCTTTAATCACCTCAATTATCCTTAGTAAGCTCTGTGAACTTCTCTACTATATTCATAATTCTGTCTTTTTCCATCTTCATGCTTACCTTGTTTACAACAAATCTTGCACTCAAATCCACAACCGTTTCCAAAACATCAAGACCGTTTTCCTTTAACGTCTTTCCCGTTTCAACAATATCAACGATTACATCTGACAGACCTACAAGAGGAGCAAGCTCTACCGAGCCGTTAAGCTTAATTAGCTCTATTGTCTGTCCGTTATCCTCTTGGAAATACTTGCTTGCAATTTTGGGATACTTTGATGCAACGGTAAGATTTGTCATTGTATGTAATTTATCTTTTAATTCAAGCGGACCGCATACGCACATACGGCACTTTCCAAAGCCAAGGTCAACCATTTCATAAAGATTTCTGCTCTCTTCAAGAAGTGTATCCTTTCCTACAATACCTATATCCGCAGCACCGTATTCAACATAGGTCGGAACATCCGATGCTTTTACAAGTATAAACTTCATCTTATATTCTTCATTTGTGAATATAAGCTTGCGCGTCTTTTTATCCTTCATTTCCGAACAGTCCATGCCAATGCTGCTGAAAATATCCATAGCGAGTTCGGCAAGACGTCCTTTTGCCAATGCAACTGTTAAATATCTCATTATTACATCCTCCTAAATCCCATATCTTCAGCATTCGGCTGAAAAGCCTCTTCGTTATATCCGGCAAATTCATTAACCGTTGTTTCAATAACATTATCCTGAATTAAATCATAGACTTTAAGCTTTCCGTCCGGATATACACGCATTATACATTCTTGATTTGTATTCTGTGCATACTCCATTGCCGCCTCAAAGTTGCCGTCTGTTCCCAAATACTGTTCAACAAGGCAGCCGTTTACTCTAAGGCTCGATATAAGCTCATAAAGCGGAGCAGCGGCTCCCTTTTCAGCAAATGCAAGAGTTGAACCTACGTTTCTTCCAAATCCTTTTGATGCAACAGCCTTCATTATTCTCGATGCC
>USPO01000118.1 GCA_900556575.1 uncultured Eubacteriales bacterium | reverse complement strand
GAAATAATTATCCATTATTTAAAATAATTAATACCTGCCTCAAAGAGCTTCTGGTCCTTTGCACCCGGAACATTTGTAATAATATTCTGTCCCATTCTTTCGCTGTGTCCCATCTTACCAAATACACGTCCGTCCGGTGATGTAATACCTTCGATAGCTGCCGCCGAACCGTTCGGATTCCAGTCAATATTATATGATGCCTTGCCCTGCGGGTCAACATACTGTGTTGCAATCTGTCCGTTTGCAGCAAGCTGTGCAATCATTTCCGGACTTGCAACAAAACGACCTTCTCCGTGAGATACCGCAATAGTATGCATATCGCCTGTTTCAACATTTGCGAGCCATGGACTCTTATTTGACGCAATTCTTGTATATACCATTCTAGATATATGTCTGCCCAATGTATTGAATGTAAGAGTCGGTGATGTTTCATCCAAATCTCTTATTTCTCCGTAAGGTACAAGACCGAGCTTTATAAGCGCCTGGAAGCCGTTGCAGATACCGAGCATAAGACCATCTCTGTTCTTCAATAAATTCATAACTGCATCACGAACCTGTGGATTTCTGAACGCTGTTGCAATAAATTTACCTGAACCCTCCGGCTCGTCACCGCCCGAAAATCCGCCCGGAATCATAACAATCTGTGAATTATCGATTCTCTTCTTCATCTCTGCCAATGACTCTGCTACATCCTCACCGGTAAGGTTGCGTACTACAAACACATCCGCAACACCGCCGGCTCTTTCAAATACTCTCGCTGTATCATATTCACAGTTAGTACCAGGGAATACCGGAATAAATACCCTCGGCTTTGCAAACTTCTCTGTTGCAACTGTGATTGATTTCTTATTATACGAATATGTTTCCGGCTCTGATGTGAACTTTCCTGCCTTTGTCGGGAATACCTTTTCAAGCGGTGATGTCCATGCCTTTACAGCCTCATCAAGTGAAATTACAGTATCTCCGACAACAATATTCTTCTCTGCCTGAGTATAACCTACCGTTATCATCTTAACATCATCACTCTTGAGCATAGCCAATGTATCGTTTGATACCTCAAGAACGATTGAACCTATAGGTGCATTGAAGATAAGCTCGTTATCGATGCCATCGGCAAACCTAAAGCCTATCATATTACCGAATGCAGCCTTTGAAATAACCTCAGCAAGACCGAAGCCCTTTACTGTTGATGCCGAAATAACAGCACCTGTCTGCTCTGCCTCGTGTACAAACTCGTACATCTTCTTTAATGCCTCCCAATTCGGAAGCTCATTTTCATCTCTTTCGAGCGGAAGAAGAACAACAGTTGAATTTGTATCCTTAAATTCCTGAGAAATAACCCTATCTGCCTTTGCCGGAGCAACCGCAAATGAAGTTAATGTCGGAGGAACATCAAGCTCATTAAATGAACCCGACATTGAATCCTTACCGCCGATTGCGGCAATTCCCAATGCCAACTGTGCCTTATATGCACCCAAAAGTGCTGTGAACGGCTTGCCCCAGCGCTTAGGATCTGTACCCAATCTCTCAAAGTACTCCTGGAATGTGAGGTAAATTGTCTTATAATCAGCACCTAATGCAACTGCCTTTGAAACTGATTCAACGATTGCATATGTTGCACCGTGATACGGACTCCACTTTGAAATCTTCGGATTATATCCGAATGTCATTATTGTAGCTGAATTTGTTTCACCCTTTAATACCGGAACCTTAGCTGCCATACCATCTGTCGGTGTAAGCTGATACTTACCTGCAAACGGCATGAGAATTGTTCCCGCTCCGATTGTTGAGTCGAACTTTTCCGATAAGCCCTTCTGTGAGCATACATTTAAATCCGAAAGTGTTTCAATCCACTTCGACTTAACATCGCTTACCGGCTCTGCCTTGAATACGCTTTCTCCAGGAAGCTCTACTTCAATATCTGTATTCTTTGTTGCACCATTTGTATTTAGGAAATCTCTTGAAATATCACAGATTGTCTTATCTCTCCATGTCATAACGAGTCTGTTTTCACTTGTTACAACAGCTACCTTTGTTGCCTCAAGATTTTCCTCGTTTGCATAGCCGATAAACTTGTCCGCATCCTCTGCACGAACTACAACCGCCATTCTTTCCTGTGACTCGCTGATTGCAAGCTCTGTACCGTCAAGACCTTCATACTTCTTCGGTACTTTATCAAGATTAATCTTCAAGCCGTCTGCAAGCTCACCTATAGCAACCGATACACCGCCGGCACCGAAGTCATTACAGCGCTTGATTAATGTTGTTACCTTATTATCTCTGAATAATCTCTGGAGCTTTCTTTCTACCGGAGGATTACCCTTCTGAACCTCTGAACCGCACTCAACTACAGACTCCTCTGTATGTGCCTTTGATGAACCTGTCGCACCGCCGATACCGTCACGTCCGGTACGTCCGCCGAGAAGAATTATTACATCGCCTTCCGAAGGAACCTCACGAATTACATTTGCCTTCGGAGCTGCACCTATAACAGCACCGATTTCCATTCTCTTTGCAACATAACCCTCATCATAAATTTCCTGAACCTGACCTGTTGCAAGACCAATCTGGTTACCGTATGAACTGTATCCCGATGATGCCTGCTTTGTAATCTTTCTTTGCATAAGCTTGCCCGGAAGTGTTTCATCAAGAGTCTTTCTCGGATCTCCTGCACCGGTTACACGCATTGCCTGATATACATATGATCTGCCTGAAAGCGGGTCACGAATAGCTCCGCCGAGACATGTTGCGGCACCGCCGAACGGCTCGATTTCTGTAGGATGATTATGAGTCTCATTCTTAAACATAATGAGCCAATCCTCTTCCTTGCCCTCTACCTCAACAGGCATAACGATTGAACAAGCGTTAATTTCCTCAGACTCATCAATTTCCTTTAAAAGCCCTTTCTTTTTAAGCTGCTTAACAATGATTGTAGCCATATTCATAAGGCAGATATTTCTGTCCGGTGAATACAAATCAGCCTTTGCAGCCTTATATTCCTCATATGCTGCAGCAATAACATCAGCATATTTTCCTTCATTTATTTTTACATTGTTAATTTTTGTTGAGAATGTTGTGTGACGGCAGTGATCCGACCAATATGTATCAATCATTCTGAGCTCTGTTACAGTCGGGTTTCTCTTTTCCGTTGACTTAAAGTATTCCTGACAGAACTTTAAATCATCCATATCCATGGCAAAGCCCATCTTATTTAAAAACTCCTGCATAGCAGGCTCATCCATATCAACGAACCCGTCAACAACAGCAACATCTGCCGGATAGTCAACCTTCATATCCAATGACTCCGGCTTTTCGAGTGATGCCTCACGAGCCTCAACCGGATTGATTACATACTTCTTCGCCTTATCTGCCTCTTCATCAGAAACGTCACCGATAAGAACATAAACCTTTGCATAGCGTACACGAGGACGCTCCTTTGTTGTAAGAATTGAAATACATTCCTCACATGATGCAGCTCTCTGATCAAACTGACCTGGTAAAAACTCAACCGCAAATACCTTTCCTTCAGGGATATCAACCTTTTCATCGTAAGCATTATCCACAGGCGGCTCCGAGAATATCAATCCTCTTGCTGCGGCATATTCATCGTCATTAATGCCTTCGATATCGTAACGGTTAATTATTCTGACATCCTTTAAGCCTGTCATTGAAAGATTTTCTCTTAAATCTTCAAGAACAGACTTAGCTTCAATGTCATTTCCCGCCTTTTTTTCAACATAAATTCTTCTTACGTTTTCCATCGTAAAGTTTCCTTTCATAAATAGAATTTTGTATTCGGCGAAAGTACACTAAGCACTTCCTTTACAGGTTTAGTCCCTTGAGAAGGGATTTATTGTTATCATCAACTCTGATATGCGCATATTTTGCATTATCAAGAGTAAATAGCCAGCTTTGGTCTGTTGTAAGCCCCAAAAGACCCGAAATAAAATGTCTTGCTGTACCAAGATGAGTTACAAGTGCTATCGTCTGATCCTTATGGGAATTGATAAGCCTTTTCAAAAATGCATTTACACGCTTTTGAACATCCTCACCGCTCTCACCGTTCGGAACTCTGTACTCAGACCATCTTTCATTCCATGCACGATACTCATGCGGATATGCTTCTTTTATTTCTTCAAGAGTCATATCATCCCAGTCCCCGAAATCTCTTTCTATTAACGCATAGCTTAATGTAACAGGCACTCCCTGATGTATAACAGTTGGATTTATTGTGTCAATAGCGCGATTAAGCGGACTCGAATAAATAATGTCAAATTTAACATCCGAAAGTCTTTCCGAAAGTAACTTCGCCTGTGAAATACCGTTTTCATTCAGTGGAACATCTTTATGCCCAACACATGAATGACGAATATTTGAATCTGTTTCGCCGTGACGTATAATGTATATATTTGTCAATTTCTCACCTCCATACAGTTTCTCAATTAATTTTATCATATTTTTCTAAGAAAATCAATAGCAAATCAAGAGTTTTTAAAATTATTATTCTCATAAATATGCACAAATATTTTTCTGAATAAAATTTTCACAAATGTTCTTTTTTCAAATCCTGTTATTTTGCCAACTGCATTTCATATTTAGTTTGGCTTTATTTTGTCTTTTCTTTTATTTAATTTTGTGTTGTTTGGTTTTATTTGCAATTCCTCATTATTGCCTATTCTATGCGGTTTTGTAAAACTAAAATCATTTACACAATACCCAAAAACCAATGTTGAGTTTGATAAATAAATGTCATTTCATCCGAACTTGTATTTCAAGTATTGACTATTTAAAAAAGACGTGTTATTATATATTTGTAAGCGGACAGAGATGCTAATCTATAATGAATTCGCTTATCCCTCTCTAATATAAACAACAAACAACAAAAAAAACAAAGACTCCAGAGCATAACCGCGAGTCTTTGTTTTTTTGCTTAATTTTAGTATGATTTTAAGTTCTGTTAAAGTAAATACGGTTCTTTTACAGGCTTAGCCTCACTTCCGAGTGTTTTTAACAGCTTTAAGCCCGCATTTTTTGCTTCAACAACGCTTGCTTTCACTGCCGATGCACTTCCCGTAAATACAATTATAACCTCATTTGAATGGCTCGTTCCTTCGGACGGACGAAGAGTTTTTACAAGCTTAACCGGTGCCGCCTTCATTGCAATATCCGCAATAACCATTCCTATTGGTGCAGGAGATGCACACATAAATCCGAATGCTTCACCTAACGGAATACCAAAAAAGCTCGATATTGCCTCTCCGCTTCTTGCGCTGAACTGGCATTCCAAATGTCCTGAATCACTTATCCATATTTCACCGCAGTTTCTATCTATGTTTTTAACAGCAATCTCAACCGCACGTCTCACATCAGCCGCTGTTTCACTTCCCAATATAATGAAGTTACCGTGACCTCCCCAGCCTTTCGTATCTCTCGGAATTTCAATAGATACAACCTTTGCTGAGGTTTCCTTAACAGCATCATCAACCGCCTTTATCTGTGCCGCCGCACCCGTTCTCGAACCCACCAGACCGACAGCATGGAATTTCTCCGGTATTTTCATCTGACGGCGAAGTTCATCATCAACATTTGCTATGACAAGTCCTATTGTATCACATGGTGC
>USPO01000117.1 GCA_900556575.1 uncultured Eubacteriales bacterium | reverse complement strand
GTTAATTTTAGGAGATAGGCTCCCTTTATCAACCTAAATATATTATACAAGGAAGATATACAATTTTCCATTGGTGATTTAGCTGAAAGAGCTTTGAAAAAAGCGATGGAATTTAATAATGGAGTTGCGGGAAATTTCATAGATGTCGATAATGCATTCTGTTTTACTAATAAAAATGCTTCATTGTGGATGTTTACAAAAGGGGAAATAGAGGATGTATGCAATAAGCACAACGGATGGTTTACGATAGACGAAGAGACTATTTTGGATAGATTTATAGGCGACGAAAATAGAAATAAATTATATGAATGCAGAGAGTTTTTTCAGGATGAAGCTTATGATGATTCCAACAAGCAGTTAGTTGATATAATTAATTTTGCACGTGAAAAGTTTCCTGATGCGGTTGCAGTAAAAAATGTATTGGATAATGATACAATCTATTCATTGATTAAGTATGCATTAGATAGTCGTGGAGATGAAAGTGCGGATCCGCTGTTTAGAACTAAGCTTGAGCTTCGAAATACAGAATGTGATGACGGCGATATGCTGCTCGCATCTATAACAACGGCAGGAGAGCAGGCATCGACAATGAAGAAGATTTGTCCGAACTGTTATCATGAGCTTTCAAGAATGGCTGGAAAATACGAAGAAAAAATTGTATGCTTTATGGGATCACCGACTGCGGGAAAGACTGCGTATTTAACATCAATGATTCATTATTTAGAGGATAATGGCAGTGATATAGGAGTAAGCGTTTCTTTGTCGGATTTGGGAGAAGGAAATGAGGACAGCCAGTATTTTGAAAAATATTGTCTGGAACCTTTTAAATATGGTTTTGCGCCTATAAAAACAGATGCTGATAAATTTCCGCATATATCTGTTTTGTTTAAGGACGAAAAAACAAATAAAAAAACACTGTATACATTTGTTGATATGCCGGGAGAAATTTTTGCACAGGAGAATGACGGTGATGTTATGCAAATGGATGCCGCCAGTATTTTGAGTAACAGAAAGATTATAACAAAAGCAGATGTGATATGGTTCTGTATAGCCTCAGAACAGATGTTTGAAGTAGACTCTCAGATTTTAAATGACGATGACAGCCGAAGAGCAATGGATACGGGAAACAAGCAGATAGATACAAGAGCAACAATAGAATTGTACCACCTTGGAACTAAAGTAAAGGGTATTATGGATCTTATGTTTGAAAGAAAAGAAGATATTCCTCCGGTAGCGATAATTATCACAAAATCAGATCAGCTTACAGGATTTATTGAAGAAAAAAAGGACGGAAAAGAAGATAAAGATGTATTTGCGGATTATTATAAAAACATTTGTATAGACCCGGACAAAACAGGATTGAATATCGGAAGCTTTACTGAATTAATGAAGGGAAGCAAGGGTTATTCATATGAAACTTTCCGTTCAAAAGCGGAGGTTGTAAATCAGTTTGCAAATGAGTTTGCGGTTTCATCATATAAGAACTTTAAAGTATTTGCAAAGGATGCTTTCGGTCTGGAAGATGCAACATACCTTATAATGTTTTCAACAGCTTCAATGGGAAGACGAGCAGTAAACTATTCAAAGGAACAGATGGTAAAAATTCTTCTTAATAATGAATCGACAAAGGAAAAGGTTTTAAAGTATCTGCCTGACGGCGATTCATATAACATGAATATGACTACCGAAAGAGCTATGAAGAAGCTGTATAAGGAAACATTCCCGATGTATTCATTTGGTTTAGATGGACCTATTCTTTGGACATTGGCATATACCAACTTCTTTAATGTAGCAAAGCTGGGAAGTGACGGCGAATATCATACAATTGATATTAATGAGGATAATTTAGAGGCTATACATAGGAACTTAAAAATGCAGTATGCTGATATACAAATGAAAAAGATAGTGAAAAACAGTGCGGCATCTTTTGAACCGAAAAGCAAGCAGAGTCAGAATGTTAATTCAAAAGAGAAAAAAGGCGGATTTTTTTCCTCTTTATTTGGAAGAAAAAGATGATTTTGAATGTTTATGAAAGCATAGGGGGTGTAGTAACATCCCCTAACACCGAAAGGAGAATTGTGGACTGATGGAAACAGAAAGAATAACTCTGGCAGGAGAAATGTTTAGCGGAAATGTGCAGAGTGCGGACAGAGATTTTTCATTTGATATAAAAGATGCTGTTTTTGAGAGCAATATAAAAAGTATTTTGTCAAGCATAAAAGCATTGGTCAATGACACGGAAGATGACCAATATATGTATATTGCTTCGATGAATGCAAAAAGTGTGTTTGCACATAATGTAAAAAATACACTCGATGCAAGAGGCGGTGTTCTTTGTGATGCGGTTTTTTATACGACAAACGGACATATCGAAGCGGAAGATATATATGATATTGAAACTATCACAAAGGAGAGCTTTGTAAAATTTGCATCAAGAACGGAAAGCGATAATAAAAATTTAGAAAGAGAAAAGGTTGAAAGGACTGTACAGCCGTTTAGCGAAGAATCGATTAAAGCAGTATTGTATGCAGTATACAAAATGTTTGGAAAAGCAAGAACAACTGAAAAAGTAAGCATTGTTTTCAATGAAGATAATAAAGATGTGTTCTCGCAAAAAAGCTTATCATTCTTATGTGAAATAATGAAATATTTGCCGTATGGATTGAGAAAAAGAGTTGGATTTATCTCAAGAATTGCAAATAATAATGCAAGAGTAATTGCTGATTTAAACAGTGCGATAAATATAATTGCTTATTCGTCAAAGGTAAGAGATGTTCCGCCGGACTGCATAGTTCTTGACTCACCGAGAACTGTAAAATGCAATTACAAAGACTTGGTTGACCGTATTTATTCGCTGAGTGATGAGGAGCGTCAGGCTCTGTTTGATGATTTTGAGAAGAATGTAGAAAAATCGATATATGAAAGTACCAAGAAAAGAGACTGCATTTCTAAGGATTACAGCGAAGAATTGGCTTTCTCGGAGAAACTGAAAAATACGAAATTTTCAGAGCTTGCGGACGAGTATATAAACGGTACGGGTACCGAGCATTTACAGATATTTATTGCCCATGCAGAAATGTTTAAAGCGCGCACTAAAGATTCAGAAGATGAATATGTAAAATGGACTGCGAATAAAACATATGGAAGCAGTGCCGATATTAATGCTGAAATCAGAAAACAAAATGAATTTTGGGAGCTAATTTTAAAAAATGATAAATTTGCAGACTTTGAACCTGAACTTAACATAATATATAAAACAGCGGCAGCTTGTATTATAAATAAGGTCCTTGAGGGGGCATTAAGCTATGCAGATTTCTTCGAAAAAATCAAACGCTTTAATGTCAAACATATAGATGAGAGTATACATATCGGCTGGGAAGATACTAATGTATCTGATTTAATAGATAAGTATATAGAAAATTTTAACCCTAAGCCGTTTATAGAGGATATCGGTAATATGTACGGAGAATTTACATCTATTCCGGAGATATTGTCTGAAGAGCAAAAGAACAAACTCAAAAATTCAGCTCGTAATAAGATAATAGATATTATAGATAGAAAGAAAAATGAATTAATAGATATTATAGATAAAAAAGGTGATGAAGTAAGAGATTTAAAAATAAGCGATTTATCGGAGTTTCTTAAATATGCGGAGACCGCATTAAAGGAAAAAGAACTTATATCTGAAAAAGATGCAGATTATATAAAGAAAGTTGTTTCTAAAGCAGCGGAAAAGTATATAGAAGAACAGTCGGGGGCTAAAAAATATCCTATAGATGATGAAGATTCGAGAGATGAGTGTGATTTAGAAATTTGTGAGCAAAAAATCAAAGATTATAAATCTGTAATAGAAAGGATAGGTAATATAAAAATTTCAGGAAGCTTTGCTGATCGTGTAGGTAGTGCGGCATATAAATTAATGAATAATTATAATGATAAGGTAATGCGTCTTGAGACATTGAAAACAGAATTAACCGAGAAGAAAAAGCGTGAAGAAGAAGAGAGAAGACGGGAATTAGAGCGGAATATAGAGGGACGGTATTTTAAGTATTTTCGTACAGCACTAATGTATTATTGCTCATTACTTCAAAATAATAATAGTGATAGTGATAATGTAAAGAAAGAATGCGAACAATTTATAAAGCTTATAAATAAGCTTATTAAAGTTGATTTAATAGAGGATGATGAGAGTAAGACATTACAAAATATTATAATGATTATGAGTAAAAAATTGAAGGGAGATGGTGAATATATCAAAGAAAAAAGAAAGGATATAAAGCAAAACAGAAGACATGAAGAAAATCCGTACTATGATGAATATGTCGAGTTTGTAGAGTTTATTTCAGCCAAAAAAGAGCTGGGAGTTCCGGAGTTTGAATATAATGTAGAAAATGTATGGAAAGATATTTTTGAGAAGTGCGGAACAAGAATAGACGAATTTATTACAGAACAGATGTTTGAGCCTGTAAATGGATTGGACATTTCTGAAATTTACGAAGAATACAAAAAGGACAAAAATAACAGCAGCAATGTACATACAGCAAATAATGATGATGTTGAAGATGATTTTACGGAAAAAAGTGATTTGCAGCTTTCTTCTGAGTATCCTGAAAGTAAAAAATTAGGAAATGTCATCAGCAGCGGAAATATGAAAAATGAAATTGTGAATAATGGTATAAATAATTATACTAAGCCTAAACAGGGCAGTTCGCCGTTAAATCCGTCTTACAAATCTAAAGAACAAAGTAGTGACAAAAGATGGAATAATGCCGATTCAAGCGTGGGAAATTCAAATTACGGCAGAAAAGAATACCGTAATGAGTCAGAATATAGCAGGTCAAATAGAAATATAAGAGGAACAGAACACCGTAATGAGTCAGAATATAGCAGGTCAAATAGAAATATAAGAGGAACAGAACGCCGTAATGAGTCAGAATATAGCAGGTCAAATAGAAATATAAGAGGAACAGAACGCCGTAATGAGTCAGATTATAGCAAGTCCAATAGAAATATAAGAGAAACGGAACACCGTAATGAGTCGTATTATAGCGGGTCAAACAGAAGTGTAAAAAGAACGGAACATCATAATACGTCAGAGAACAGCAAGAGTACGCATGATAAAAATGAGAGAATATTGCTGATTACAATAATAATTGCAAGTTTGGCGCTTATTCTGGTAATAATCTCAATCATTATTGTAATTTTAAAACCAAGTAGGATGGAAGGTAATTATAGAAATACAACAACTGTAACAGAGACAGTTAATTTGCAAAATAATACCGAAAAGGCAGACGGAGCAGCAAGTAAAAGCAGTAGTAACGTTAGGGATAAGAAGAACAATCCGAAAGAATTAAATAAGTAAAATAGAGATTTGGCATATGAGTCTTACTGATATTCTAAGATTTAGCTGTAATAGGACAGTAAACGAGGCTGCCGCAAAAAAAATTTGCGGCAGCTTTAGCAAAAGCTTTTACTCAAAGCGGAATAGCTAAATAAGCAAAAATAAAAAAAGTAATATTATATTAGCATAAGGAAGGTAAAGTAAATTGGGTTTTAAACATGGTATAATATGTGCAGTGCTTATTTTTGAAAGCTGCTTTATAACGAATGTCTATGCAAATGTGGCAGATTCGGTGGTTTATACGGGTAAAAAAATCAATAATTTAAATTCATATATGCTGATAAATGATAGATTGAAAGAATACTGGAAAAAAACAATAGTTAGTAATAGTACTTATTACGA
>USPO01000116.1 GCA_900556575.1 uncultured Eubacteriales bacterium | reverse complement strand
ATCTCCTCTGCGGAGATTTCCCCTTTGTCATTCAGCAGACGGGTAGCATAACCGGACAACAACGGATGCACATTGGCAGAAGAAC
Organism: uncultured Eubacteriales bacterium; assembly: GCA_900556575.1. GTDB lineage: Bacteria > Bacillota > Clostridia > UBA1381 > UBA1381 > UMGS1958. The sequence continues at coordinate 5,671 of USPO01000116.1, read as the reverse complement.
GTACCTGACCGATGAAATTGCGCCACATCAGGTTCAGTTCTTCCCGATTCAGAATGGAGAGCGCATAGTCCGTGGCAACCAATTTATTCAGAAGATCACCGGCAGCCTCTTCATCGATATTGATACACACCAATACACCACCCGCAAGAATACGGGCAATCATGGCTTCGAGCATATCACCGACCTTCGAGAAATCAAGATCACGCACGTTTCCGTAACGGACGATATTCACCAGATCGGGGACCGCCTCCATCATTTCCAGAATATCGGTAGAAGCAGCCGAAAGACGGTCCAACTGTACGGTCATTGCTTCTACCAGCGCCGGAAGATCGGCGGGGAGGACCGTACTCAACAAAGCTGTCAGTTCCGGGATATGCTGAATCTCCGCCATCTGTTACAGGTGTTTCTGCATCGCTGCTTCCGTCACCCATCGGAATACCTGCCCAATATGTAACAACATTTGAAACCTCTTTACTATTACTGCAGCCGCTCAAGGCACCGACAAGCGAGGCACCTGCCACAGCAACGCACAAAGCCTTTTTAATTTTACTATTCATGTTCTTACTCCTCCTCTTTTTAAATGTTTTAACTCTTTCCCATATCAAACAGCTGTTTTATTGTTTGATATATCATTTAAGTTTATTTTAGCATATTTAATATAGAATGTCAATATATTTTATAAAAAAATATCCATTATTTTCGAAGAAATATACAAAAAGCAGCCATTGTTTGATATATCATTTATGCTATATCAAACAATGGCTGTCTTTAAACATATACGTTTTCTTTCAGGACGCTATCCGAAACACCTTCAATAAGCTTCATCGGAACTACAACTCTCAGGCACTGTCCTTTTCTTTCCTGCAACTCTTTAAGAATCACTTCTCCCGCTTTTTTACCTATTTCATAGAAGTTCTGTTCTACCGTAGTTATCCTTTCGCCAACATCAATAGGAGTAAAAGCGTTTACATGATCAAACCCCATAATTAGCATATCGTCTGGGACTGATATTCCAAGTTCATCACAGCAATGAATAATATCTCTCGCAACCCAGTCATTCTGGCATATAATCGCGGTTGTTCCGGACTTATAAAGCTTTTTTACCGCATGCCTTAAATATTCGCCGTCGTTTTTCATACCTTCGCAGTAAAAATCTTTTCTTCGGTCTCCTATCAGCACATCGTCAAGGTTAACCTCTTTGCCGTGGTCATTCATGGACATAGCATATCCCATATATCGTTCACGCAGCGAGCAAACTCCTGAAAAATCAGTCACGCTGAAAAATCCTATTCTGTCATGCCCAGCTTCTATGGCATAATTGCATAGTTCCCGTGCGCCGTTATAATTGTCAGGCACAACATAGCTTATGGGCATATTTTCTATATATTTATCAATAAGTACAAGTGGTATGTTTTTCGTCAGAAACTGATTAAATATTTCGAGATTTTTATTATCATTTTTAGGATAACAGATAACCCCATCTATGTCATTGTCCAAAAGTTCCCTAAGTACGGTTGCCTCAGTCTCGTTTTTCCCGTTTGTATTATAAACACGTACAAAACAGTTTTCACTGTTGAGCAAATCATTTATTCCGTTAAAACACTCCATCATTCCGCCTCTTTTTACATCAAACGGAAGCACAAGCGCGATAAGTAACAGTTCTTTATTTCGTTTAATAAACACAGTTTCTTTCTCGTTAGTATCATTCTGCACACCGTCAAGTATTTCTATGCCATTCTCCGTAACAAAACTTCCGCTGCCGCGTTTTCTATATATAACTCCTATCTTCTCAAGCTCATCAAGTGCTCTGATTGCGGTAATACGGCTGACATTGTATTCCTTTGTTATTTTTTCTTCTGTCACAAAGGGAACATCATATTCAAAATCACCTGTTCTTATTCGTTCCTTTAACTCGTCTATAATTTTTGAATATAAAGGTATTTTTTTCATATATTGGTCCCACCTCACACTGTAATAAAATTTTCTACGGTTTTTGCAGATTTTCAACATTTGATATATAAATTATATCAATATAATATATCAAAGTCAAGTGTTTTTTCGTTTTTTTCTTGTATTTGTGTTGTATTTATTATATTTTCTTAACAAAAAAAGATATGTGAAAAGTTCAATCTCACATATCCTTGAATTATCCAATATTTATTCTGTTAATAATCCCGTGTAATCAATTTTACCGGTACAACATCTCTTATACCCTTTTCTTCCCCACGGATTTCTTTAAGTATTGTTTCTCCTGCCCTCACACCTATCTCATAAAAGTCCTGTTCAACGGTTATTATTTTATCTCCGCCATGCATATTATTGAGTTCGTCCATATTGTCAAATCCCATAATACACATATCATCAGGAACTGATATTCCAAGTTCTTCGCAAACAGAATACAGCTCAACGGCAACCCAGTCATTCTGGCATAAAATACAGGTAACTCCTTCTGCGCGCATTTGTCCTATAATCTCAGCGATATACGCTCTCAGACTGTCATACCGAGCCGCCTCTGTTTCATTAAGCATATTATACTTATCGTCAAGATCAACACATACATAATCAAGATTTACCTCAATATTATTCTCAGCAAGAGCAGATGTATAGCCCATATATCTGTCGCGTATCGACAACGACTCATTTATTCTTCGTTTGCTGAAAAAGCCTATTTTTTTATGCCCTTTACTTATAGCGTACTCACACAGCATCTTTGTTCCCCCGAAGTTATCCGATGCAACATAACTCACAGGCATATTTTCAATATAATTATCAATAATAACAAGCGGAATTTTTTTTGCAAGAAACTGGTTATATACCTCAAAGTTCTTTGTGCCGTTTACAGGATAACATATAACTCCGTCTATACCTTGATTTAAAAGAGAGCGCAAAATACTCGCCTCAGTTTCAACATCCCGGTTTGCATTATATATACTGGCAAAACAATTCTCTTTATTTAACACACTGTTAATACCATCAAAACATTTAAACATATTTCCCAGCTTTATGTCAAATGGCAGCACTAATGCTACAAGTAATACTTCTCTGTCTTTATTTTCCGAATTTGTCCTGATATCAGACACACTTCTGCCTTCTATAATATCAACCGCTTCACGCGAAACAAAGCTTCCGCTGCCTCTTTTTCTGTTAATTATACCTGCCTTTTCAAGCTCTTCCAATGCGCGTATAGCAGTAATACGGCTTACACCGAATTCCTTTGTTATCCTGTCCTCAGTCACAAACGGAACATCATATTCAAAATCTCCAGACTTAATCCGTTCCCTTAATTTATCTATAACCTGCATATATAGCGGCTTCTTATCTGACATTTGTATTTTCCTCCAAAATAATATATCTTAAACTGTGTTCTTTCTTATTTTAATATATCACTTTTGAGACAATTTGTCAAATAGCTATTGTACGAAATATATCATTTATAAAAAGATATATTTTTCTTTTTCTCCCGCTTTAAGAAAAATCTTTTTAAATCCGCAGAGATTTTTATGAGGAATGTATTCATATCTTAGCACGCTGTATGCGGTATCAATATATCCTTTATTTTCAATTTCAACAGTTTTATCATCAATCCAATTTTCAGTTATATTTGAGTATGTAAGTCCATAACCAAATTCATAAACAGGTTTTCCCTTAAAGAACTTATATGTTCTGTTTTCCATTGAATAATCCTCAAATGGCGGCAAATCATCAATCGACTCATAAAAAGTCACCGGTAAACGCCCGCTTGGACTAACATTACCAAATAATATGTCCGCCACTGCCTCTCCTCCCATAGCGCCCGAATAGAACACCTGCAATACTGCATTGCACTCTTTATCCTGACGCGACAAATTAGTACAGCTTCCCGTTACATTAAAGAATACAGTCGGTTTCCCTTGTGCAATAACTGCATCATAAAGCCTCATTTGACACGGAGGCAGTTCTAAATCACGCTTGTCGCCGCTGTAATCGGCATTATACGCATCTCCAGCCTCTCCTTCAAGCAAAGTATTAAGCCCCATACAAAGGATTACCACATCTGCATTCCTTGCTGCTATAATTGCCTCCTCAAACGGAATATGCGGTGAGTTTGAGTTTGATATATCACAGCCTTTTGCATATGTAATATGCCCGCTTGCTTTATCTTGTATTCCTTTGAGTATGGTTGAATACCTCGATGGTGTTCCGTTATAATTGCCAAGAAGCACAGAAACGTCATCTGCATTAGGTCCTATTACCGCAATGTGTTCTGTTCCTTTAAGCGGAAGTATTCCGTCATTTTTAAGAAGAACAACGCTTTCCTGCGCCATCTTAAGATTTGTTTCCATATGCTCCTTACATTCTATGACATCAAGCGGAATGTCGTTGTACTCACAGTCATCATCAAACATTCCCAGTCTATATCTTGCTTCAAACAGCTTTTCCACCGCTTTTGTTATGGTTTCCTCGCTCACAAGTCCTCTTGCTATGGCGGCTATCAAATAAGCATATTCAGCTCCGCAGTTCATTATACAGCCATTGTTTACAGCAAGCGCAGCACTCTCAGCTGCATCTTCTGTAACTCTGTGATGTGTATGAAAATCACAAACAGCTCCGCAATCTGATACAATATATCCGTCAAACCCCCACTCATCACAGAGAATATCCTGAAGCAATGTTTTACTGCCGCAGCAAGGCTCACCGTTTAGTCGGTTGTATGCGCCCATAACTGCCGCAGGCTCTGCGTTATCAATACAATATTTAAACGCCCACAGATAAGTTTCACGCAAATCCTTTTCGCTGACAACAGAATTAAAACTGTGTCTTATTCCCTCAGGTCCACTGTGAACAGCGAAGTGCTTCAATGTCGCATCTGTTTTTCTGTACTTGCCATCACCTTGCATTCCTTTTACAAATGCCGTACCAAGCACTCCTGCAAGATACGGGTCTTCCCCGTAGGTTTCATGACCCCTGCCCCAACGCGGATCTCTGAAAATATTTATGTTCGGCGCCCAGCAGGTAAGTCCCTGATATATTTTTGTTGATCCAAATGATTTGTATCCGTTATATTTGGCACGCACCTCATTTGAAATATCCTCAGCCACCTTATACATCAAATCTTCATTGAATGATGCTGCCATTGCAATTGCCTGTGGAAAAACAGTCGCAGTTCCACTGCGCGCAACGCCATGCAAAGCCTCATTCCACCAATTATATGCCGGAATTCCAAGACGTTCTATTGCCGGCGCGTCATGCTGCATTTGTGCTATTTTTTCAGCCAATGTCATTTTTGACACAAGCTCTTTTGCCCGTTCCTTAAAATCCTCCATTATATTTACCTCCCTGAACAGAGTTCTCATAATTCCACTGTTTTCAATTTTTTATAAATACAGTTTATCATATGTTTTTATAACATTCAATACTTTTTTCTTGACTTTGTTATGTTTTTAGTATAGAATTAAATTGTCAATTGTTATACTTATTATATGTATTCGAATATAATACAAACTCTTTTTGCTGGAGGTTTTCAATATGAATTTATCATCAAAATTGCTTCGCATATGCACTGGTGTTCAGGCTGCTGCCATAATTGCCATTTCAATGCCTGTTTCAACATCCTATGCCGCCGCACCTGATCCGAATTGGCATGTAGTAAAAACACAATACAAAACAGACGATTATGTTATAGCCGGATATG
>USPO01000115.1 GCA_900556575.1 uncultured Eubacteriales bacterium | reverse complement strand
CACCTACCATTTTATCACTCCCTTTTGCCATGTAAGTACCTTATCACGAACCTTGAATAAAATTGTTATTACAAGGTAGAACAATACGGCTATTACGATAAGTCCCGCATATACGTTTGAGTATGCCATCATTTCTTTCTGCCAGTTTACATACCAGCCGATACCGTATTTTGCACCAATCATTTCAGCAGTCATTAATGCAACGAATGAGCCGCATATACCATTGAATAATCCGAGAAAGATACTCGGCATAGCAGCCGGAATACCGATGCGGATAATTCTTTGAAATGAGTTTGAACCAAGCGTTGAAGCAACCTCGAAGTATGAGTTTTTTACGTTTGATATACCGCTTGAGGTTAATACAACGGTCGGAAACCATACGGATAAGCCTATTATAAATGCACTTGCCGATCTTGCCGATGGAAATGCCACAAGTAAAATCGGAATCCATGCGGTTGAAGGTATAGGACCTAATATTCTTACCAATGGATTAATCCAGTAGGAAAGTGTTTTTGAAAAACCTACTCCTACACCCATTATAAAGCCTATTATGAGTCCGCCGAAAACACCTGTAAGCAATATGCCCGATGAATAACCTACGCACTTTGCAATAAGTGCATGGTCTTCAAACAGCGTTCCGAATACTCTGTCAAGTGACGGAAAATATAAGACGGGAAGCAGGGCAAGCTTTACGGTTATAATATTTAATATGTTCAAAAACAAAATAACACCGGCGACAAACGGCGCTCTGTAAAACAGAGGCTTTATGTTGTTTATGTTGGGTTCTTTTTTACTTTTTATATGTGAAATCAGTACACCTATGAAATATATTGCTGTTATTAATGCTAATAATATAGCAAAATAAGGGTGAGCCGATGCTTGATGTTTTGTTGAGTTTGGCAATGCCAAAGCAATAACTTCGGCAGCTGCAAATGACAACAAAAGCAATATTGGTTTTATAGCGGTAGCCATTATTTATTCTCCTTATTCGATGCTCCGACAAAAAGCTTTGAATAGTCAATTTCTTCTCCGACTTTTGCGAGCAGTAATTTTTTATAGTATGCACGGGACTGATACAATGCACCTGCCGGATTGTGAGCAAGGACTCTGTCCTTGGTAATCAGCGTGGTTGAAAGTCCGTTTGCATATTTATAGAATAAGCTGTCGTGACCTACACAAAGTCCGACAACAACATTTAAGTCAACCTTTTCTTTATTCAGGAGTTTTGCCTGCATGATAGGGTTACACATGACCGGACCGGTAACACAGGTGTATTTTTCATCAACACCTATTGTCGTTTTATCAACCGAACCGACCTTACAGCTTACACCGTATACTTCAAAACCGTTAAGTCTTAAAATTCGTGCAAAAATACGGCTTTCTTCAATAAGTCCTATGCAGGTGGCTATGCCTATTTTCTTTGCACCTATGCGGCGGGCAAATTCAACGATTTCTTCTACTCTTGTATATTTGCCGTAGAAACTTCCTTCGATTTCGGCAGATGCGATAGATACTTTTTTGTTTACTCTGTTTTTGGTATATAAGCGTACTACCTCATCAATCTCTTCCTCTGTCAATGCAGCGGTAGGACAAAATTCCGGATACTTTCCGTTACGCTTGCTGCAGTTTAAAACACCGCAGTCTGCACAGCTTCTGCACTTTAATGCTTCTTCATTAGCCATCTTTTATTCAACTCCTTAAATGAAATATATAATACCTTTATTCCTACTGGAATAATATAATTAATGTGTTAATGAGTGTATTATAGCATTAATTTCATAGTATGTCAATAGAATAAATGTGATTTATTCATATTTTGTTAATTTAAAAAAATAGGAAATAGCAACCATAGGGAGAAAAACATAGTATATATATTTAATTAATGGGATATATAAAACATATTAGCAATAAATACAATAAAATTACCTTTGTATATATTGACGAAATGGTATGAAAAAAAGCTATTAATTTATATAGAAAAAAGAAATAATATTATAGCCTTTATTGACTTGGATTTTTTAAAAATCAAAGACAGAACAATATTGTAATGTATTTACTTGACTTATATATGATAAAGTGATACAATTTATTATGAATAAATGGAGGAGGAAAAAAATGCTGATAGATTTTCATACACATACGTTTCCTGAAAAAATAGCTGCAAGGACAATAGAAAAGCTTCTCGGCAGCTTAAAGGAAAGGAATATTGCAAAAGCGGAAGCAAAAGCATATACGGATGCTACCGTAAACGGACTTTTAAAATCAATGGACGATTATGGGGTGGATTATTCTGTTATACTTCCGATTGCGACAAACGTAAAACAAAGCGATACAATAAACAGAGTAGCGGCGGAAAACAATTCGTCGGAAAGGTTGTTTTCTTTTGGTTCGCTGCATCCTATGCAGGAGAATTGGGAGCGTACAATTTACGATATAAAGGAAAAAGGATTGCCGGGAATCAAACTGCATCCGGAATATCAGCAATTTTATATTACATCAAAAGAGTCAATACGGCTGTTAAAACTGTGTGAGAAGCTTGAACTTCTTGTAACGCTGCACACAGGCGGAGATGTGGGAATAGAGCCGCCGATACATTGTCTGCCCAAAGATTTAAGGAGTGTGCTTGACTATGAGGTGGAAGGTTCAAATATAATTGCAGCACATATGGGAGGATGGCGAGAGTGGGATGGGGTTGAAAAATATCTTGCCGGAACGCCTATTCTCATGGATACAGCTTATGTAAGTTCTGACTTGCCTATTGAACAGTTTGAAAGAATAGTAAAATCACATGGAGCGGACAAAATTTTATTTGCGACCGACTCTCCGTGGGAAAGTCCTGACATGACAAAAGACTATATTAACAGAACTTCGCTTAATGAAGAGGAAAAAAATCTTATTTTTTACAAAAACGCAAAAAAACTTTTGAAAATATCATAAAAGGTATTGTTTTAATCAAAAAAATAAGGTATAATATAGTATGTAATATTATAAGAAAAAGAAAGGACACAGGCAAATGTTCTCTGATGATATAAGTATAGACCTGGGAACAGCTTCCGTGCTTGTCTATGTTAAGGATAAGGGCATAGTACTAAGGGAGCCGACGGTCATTGCTGTCGATAATGAAACCAAAGAGGTTAAGGCGGTAGGTGATGCGGCGGTTAATATGCTCGGCAGAACACCGCCGAATATATCAGCGGTTCGTCCGCTTATTGACGGCGTAATTTCAAATTTGACGCTTACACAGGAAATGATAAAGTACTTCCTGTCTAAAATTCGTTCAATACGTTTGCTGCATCCAAGAATCATGATGTGTGTTCCTTCGGGAATAACGGATGTAGAACAGCGTGCGGTTATAGAGGCGGCACGAGAGGCGGGGGCAAGGGACATCTATGTAATAGAAGAACCCGTTGCGGCGGCACTCGGTGCAGGCAGAGATATTTCGCAGGCACGAGGAACAATGGTTGTTGACATAGGCGGAGGAACTACGGATATTGCTGTTATTTCCTTGGGCGGTATAGTGGTTAGCAGGTCGCTCAAGATTGCCGGCGATGAAATAAACGAGGAAATAATGAAGTACATGAAACGCAGCATGAACCTGTATATAGGACCTCTCACAGCCGAAAGAATTAAGATGGAAATAGGAAGCGTTATAGAACGTGAGGAAGATAAAGTTTGTACAGTCAAGGGATTGAGTGTGATAACCGGGCTTCCGCGTGAGGTTAAGGTTAGTGCGAATGATATTCACCGTGAGTTTGAGGACTATCTTTATAATACAATAGAACGTATAAGAGAGGTATTGGAGTCGACTCCGCCGGAACTTCACGGAGATATTATAGATGACGGAATTCTTTTAACAGGCGGCGGTGCAATGCTGTATGGACTTGACCAAAGAATTTCGGAGGCAATAGGTGTAAAGTGCATTATTGCCGAGGATCCGATAGAATGTGTTGCAAGGGGTGCCGGAATTGCACTTGAAAATATAGACACAGCCGAAGATCCGACACATATATATCACAAAAAAGCATATATAAGAGACTAACTTGGTTTATATGCTGCGCATCTTGCTCCCTTTCAAGGCTCGGAGTACACAAAGTACGCCGTCGCCTTTCAAGAAAGCAATCTGCTTGCATCTAAACCAAGTTACACTTGTCTTATATGCAGAGCATCTTGCACCCTTTCAAGGAGGAGTACACAAAGTACGCCGTCGCCGCTCAGGAAAGCAGCCAGCTTGCATATTGTGGAGTATATATTTTATGTTAATTAACGGCTCTGTGCCGATAAAGAAAGGAATTAAAATTATGTTATCAAATATTGATGTTCAAAAGATTTTACCGCATCGTTATCCGTTTCTTTTAATCGATAAGATTGCTGAAATGGAAGAGGGAAAGAGTATTAAGGCAATTAAGAATGTTACAATTAATGAGCCGTTTTTCCAGGGACATTTTCCGGGAAATCCGATAATGCCGGGAGTTCTCATTTGTGAGGCTCTTGCACAGGCAGGTGCGGTAATGCTTTTGTCAATGCCGGAAAATAAGGGTAAGCTTGGTGTGTTTACAGGAATTAATAACTTTAAGTTCCGCCGTCAGGTAGTACCGGGAGATACCTTAGAGCTTAATGCGGAGCTTATTACATATCGTCACAGCATGGGCAAGGCAAATGTTAAAGCAACTGTTGACGGACAGGTAGCGGCAATGGGTGAAATCAGCTTTGCTGTTATTGATAATGCGGCAAATGAATAATTTGCTGATACATGAAGATGAATGCATAGATGACCTCCAGTGCGGAGGTCTTATGCTTATACAGAAGAAAAATGGTTTTAAATTTGGAATAGATGCTGTCCTTCTTTCTGATTTTGCAAAAAATCAAGTGTCAAAGCATACACTTGATTTATGTACGGGGACAGGAATTGTAGCGGTGCTTTTAAGTGCAAAAACGGCAACACCGAAGATTGATGCATTGGAAATTCAAACGGAAATATATGATATGGCAAGAAGAAGTACTATATATAACGGTATAGAGGAAAGGGTCACGATAACAAACGGTGATTTGAAAAATGCGGCAAGCATATACGGTAAGAACGTATTTGATAAAGTGACAGTAAATCCTCCGTATATGAAATCTGGAAGCGGAATTATAAATCTAAGTGACACAAAGACCATATCAAGACATGAAGTCTTATGCAGCTTGGAAGATGTAATATCCGTATCGGCATCAGTAATGAAAACAAAGGGACACTTATTTATGGTGCATCGTCCGTCAAGGCTGGCGGATATAATTTATTATATGCGCAAGTATAAGATTGAACCCAAAAGAATGAGATTTGTACATCCGAGCATAAATAAAGCACCCAATCTTGTACTGATAGAAGGTGTACGGAACGGCGGAAGTGACTTGAAAATAGATACACCTCTTTATGTATACAATCAGGACGGGACATATACAGATGAGATAAATAAAATTTACGGAAGGGTTTCGTAAAATATCTGCTGTGCATCTTTCCTCTTATCAAGGCTCGGAGTACACAAAGTACGCCGTCGCCTTTCAAAGAGAAAATCTGCGTGCAGATATTTCTCGAAACAGTAAAATAACTGCCGGGCATATTTCGCCGTATCAAGGCTCGGAGTACACAAAGTACGCCGTTGCCTTTCAAAGAGAAAATCTGCGTGCAGATATTTCCCGAAACAGTAAAATAACTGCCGAGCATATTTCGTCTTATCAAGGCTTGGAGTACACAAAGTACGCCGTCGCCTTTCAAAGAGAAAATCTGCGTGCAGATATT
>USPO01000114.1 GCA_900556575.1 uncultured Eubacteriales bacterium | reverse complement strand
TTTTAAACCGAAAATGATGATGGTTAAAAGAGGCTGCAGCAAAACTCAAAGTTTTGCTGCAGCCTCTTTTAACCGTAAAAATAGTTTGCTGTTGCTCCGCCGTCTATCAAAAAGTCCGCACCTGTTATAAATGCACCTTTCGGACCCATTAACAGCTCGGATACGTTCGCAACCTCATCCGCTGTTCCCGGACGTCCGGCAGGACTGTTCTTAAACATATTTTTATAAAAATCACCGCGCGGACCGTTGAATTCGTCCATAGCAAGCGGAGTTACTATGATTCCCGGTGATATTGAATTTATTCTTGCTCTCTTTTTACCCCATCTTACCGATTCGTACATGACACGCTTTTCATTGCAGCGTTTTGCAAGCTGATATGCGTGTAACGTGTCCCTTATATTTTCCGGCTGTAAAATTTCAAGATTTAATAATTCTTCGGTCGGTGTTGATGCAAGCTGCCTGTCGATTTCTTCTCCGAGCTGTTCCATGCGGTGACCGGATTGGCTTGAAATTGTTATTCCGACACCTTCGGGAGCTATAACCTTTCCGACTTCCTCTAAAAGTACGGCAGTTCCGTAAAGGTCAACCTTTAATATATCTTCAATTGATGCTTGACTCGGAGATACTCCGGCGGCATTCACAAGTGCTGTGATTTCTCCGTATTTCTTTGCTTCATCTATTAATGACAGAATGGATTTTCTCGATGATAAATCCATTATTACGGGTTCTGTATCAAAGCCCGCGTTGTTCATTATATCGCAGACAGAACGTGCGTTATCGATACTTTTGTCCGCAACAATAATCTTCATGCCATATCCGACTCTGCGTGCAATTGCCATTCCTATCTGACCGGCTCCCGTTAAAATCATTACATTTTTCATTGACTTTAATCCTCATTAATCCACTTTTCAATGGTTTTAAATGAATTGTCGACCGAACTGCCGTGCAGGGCTAAACCCGATGCGACTTTTGCGGATGGACACAGCTTTTTAATGTCATTTACTGTCCCGCTTAACCCGCTTCCCTCATGTGTGCAGAAAGGATGAATTGTTTTGCCGGCAAGGTCTGCACTCTCGAGAAATGTATAAACCGCCATAGGCATCTTACCCCAGTAATTTGGGTAACCGAGGTATATTTCATCGTATCCGCCGACATCGGGAACGGCCTTTAATTCGGGACGTGCATTGTTCTGCAAATCTTTCTTGGCTTCCGCAATACAGGCTTGGTAGTCCTTTGAATACGGCTTGACCTGCTCAAGCTTAAATAAATCCGCTCCGTTTATTTGAGAAATCATTTTAGCGGCTTTCTCGGTATTTCCCACTTCTATGTAACGATAGCTGCCGCCGAAGTAGTTTTCGTCGGCTCTTGAATAAAATATTACTATACTTGGCATCTTTAATATCCTCCTTGTATTTTCTGCTTTATATTATAAAACAAAACTACCCGAAAATCAATTTGATTTTCGGGTAGTTAGTATAAGTTTTTCTTATATGAAATGTTAAAAACTCTGTTTCAGTATTTCCGCAAATTTTTCTGCATATATATTTTGAGTGTTCTTTTTCCAGAAAGCACAGTAGTTTTGAGTGATTTGTTTATTATTGCGGCAAAGCGGAATGTGCCTTACAGCCGGACTGTGTTCATAATCCGAATTAGAGGATATTGGAATAAAACCTTTTGCTCCGGCTGTCATGAGATGTGCTTCGGACAGGCTTTCGGTATAAATAAACTCGCCCTGAAATCCTATAACATCGTGATAGTATGCATATTCGGATTCTCTTTCAGGCTTTGAAACAGCCAATATACACGGAATATGCTTTAAATCTTCCGGTGAAACCGTATCGAGAGAGGCAATCGGACTTCTGCTTGAAATTTCAATGAAACATTTAAGCTTTGAAAGTATCAGGTTTACATATTCGCCGGAAAATGCCCGCCGCTGATCGTTCAATACCAAATCGCACTTTCCGCCGGATAAAGCTTTATACAGCTTTTCATGACTTCCGTATTCGAGTGTTATATCCACATCGGGAAATTGATATGCAAACTGTGCCAATGCATCGGAAAGATTTTTGCCGCCGATACCTCTCAAATACCCGATATTAAGCTTTTTTTCATCACCATGTGCTATTTTTGATGCCTGACTGTATATTTGCTCGTAGTCTGCCATAAGAATAAGCGTCTTTTTATAGAAGTATTCTCCGGCGGCTGTCAGACTGAATTTTCTGTTTTTTCGTTCCAGCAGGTCAAAGCCCAGTTCGTTTTCCAATGCCCTAAGCTGCTGAGAAATTGCCGGCTGAGATATGTGACATTCCTCTGCGGCTTCGGAAAAGCTGTTGTTTTTTACGATAGAGTGAAAATACCGTATTTGTCGGAGCATTTTTATACATCCTTGTTTTTGCCGATATTCTTGTATGCCGGATACATAACCTTGTCAGGACCCGAAAGTTCCTCCATTCTGTGAGAACACCAGCCGGAAACCATTGCCGTTGCATACATAGGTGAATACAGTTCGTGAGGTATACCGAGCATTGAATATATGAATCCACTGTAAAAGTCGATGTTTGCACATACAGGCTTTGTTGTTTTCCCGTTGGCATGAAGAACAATAGGTGCAAGCTCTTCTATACTTTCGTAAAAGTCCATTACCTTTGCTCTGCCCTTAACCTGTGCCAGTAGTGCGGCATATTTTTTAAGCAGAACGGCTCTTGGGTCGGATACGGTGAAAATAGGATGTCCTATTCCGTAAATCAGTCCGCTGCGGTCAAAAGCCTTTTTGTCAATAATTTTCTGAAGATAATCCTTCAGTTCGTTTCTGTCTGCCGGATTTGAAACATTGTTATAAATATCGAGCATCATATCCCTTACTTTTATGCAGGCTCCGCCGTGTCTCGGGCCTTTTAGTGAACACATTGCGGCGGCAATGGTTGAATAGGTATCTGTTCCCGCAGAGGTTACAACCCTTGTTGTAAATGTCGAATTGTTTCCGCCGCCCTGCTCCATATGAAGGAGGAGCATTAAATCGAGAGAACGTGCCTCAAGCTCTGTATAAGAGCTGTCAGGACGAAGCATAACAAGTATGTTTTCGGCGGTTGAAAGCTCCGGTGACGGGCTATGCACATACATACTTCCGTTATTATGGAAATGATTATATGCCTGATAGCAGTAAACCGCAAGTGACGGGAATACGGCAATCAGTGCAAGACACTGTCTCAGACTGTTGGCGGGATCTATTGAATTTATGCATCGGTCGTAAGAGGCAAGTGCAAGGATGTTTCGTGTCATTGAGGTCATTATATCGGGTGAAATTGCCTTCATGATATAGTCACGAACAAAATTTGGCGGCAGCTTGCGGTATTCACCGAGTATTTGCTTAAATTCGTTAAGCTCGCTGTCACTCGGCAGTTCACCGAATAATAAGAGATAAGCTGTTTTTTCATATCCGTATCCGGTAGCTATGGTTTTCCGTACTATGTCATTTATGTCATAGCCTCTGTATCTAAGCTCGCCCTCACAGGGAATATGCTTGCCGTCGGCATCTTCAAACGCATTAATCGATGATATTGATGTCAGTCCGGTTAAAACACCGTTTCCGTCCTCGTCACGCAGACCGCGTTTAACACCGTATTTTGTATATAAATCTTCCGCAATGTAATTATTGGATAAGCAAAGCGAAATTTTTTTGCGTGAATATTCGTTTAAATCCATGGGTTACTACCTCCTATTTTAAGTTATTGTACCAATTATACTATAAACAGCAAAAACAGTCAATGCTTTTTATGTAAATTTTTTGTGACTATACATAAATAAAAAATTATCAAACGCTGTGCTTTTATAAGGATAAATGCATATTAACATATTTTAATAATTATTTTTGTTAAATTATATATATGACTTGATAAATTTTTTACAAAAAAAAGATTGAAAAAATATCAAAAGTGTTATATAATATATATATACTATTTTTTGAATGGAGGATTATTCAAATGGGCTACAAGGATACATATAATGAGTGGCTTGCTTCACCTGTTGTGGATGAAGCATCAAAGGAGGAGCTTCGTGCTATTGCCGGAGATGAAAAGGAAATAGAGGAACGTTTCTACCGCGGTCTTGAATTCGGTACAGCCGGAATGAGAGGCATTATCGGTGCGGGTACAAATAAAATTAACGTATATAATGTACGTCAGGCAAGCTATGGTGTTTCCGTTTATGTAAACAAGAACGGCGAAGAGGCTGCAAAGCAGGGTGTATTGATTGGATATGATACCCGTAACTTCTCAAGAGTATTTGCCGAGGAAACGGCAAAGGTTCTTGCACACGAGGGAATAAAAGTTTATCTTTTCGATACTGTTCATTCTGTACCGGAAGTATCATTCGGTATCAGAGAGCTTGGCTGTGCCGCAGGTGTAATGATTACAGCTTCGCATAATCCTAAGGAGTACAACGGCTATAAGGTTTACGGTCCGGACGGCGGTCAGCTTCCGCCGGAGGCAGTTCAGACGGTTGTTGACGCTATGGATGCGGTTAATATATTTGATGTTAAATATGCAGACCTCGATGAATCGATTAAGTCGGGAATTATTGAAGTTGTAGGACCGGAATTAAACGAAAAGTTCCTTCAGGTTGTACAGACACAGCAGCAGAATCCGGAGGCTGTAAAGGCTGTTGCCGATACATTCAAGCTTATCTATACACCGTTCCATGGTACAGGCTCACGTCCGGTAAAGGAAATCTTAAAGAGAATCGGATTCAAAAATGTGCTTGTTGTTAAGGAACAGGATACAGAGGACGGAAACTTCCCGACAGTTAAATCACCGAATCCGGAGAACAAAGAAGGCTTTACAATTGCTATTGAAATGGCAAAGCAGAATGACGTTGATGTTATTATCGGAACAGATCCGGACTGTGACCGTGTAGGTATCGTTGTAAGAGATGCAGAGGGTCAGTACAGAACTCTTACCGGTAACCAGACAGGTGCATTGCTCGTTGACTACATTCTCCGTTCAAAGCAGGAGAAGGGTATTCTCCCGAAGAACGGCATGGTTATCAAGACAATTGTTACAACAGAACTTGCTGCCGCTATTGCAAAGTCATACGGTGCTGAATGTATGAGCCTTTTAACGGGATTTAAGTATATCGGCGAAAAGATGACGGACTTTGGTATTAAGAAGAATTATACATACCTCATCGGATTTGAAGAAAGCTACGGTTACCTTGTAGGTAATCATGCCCGTGATAAGGACGGTGTTGTTGCATCGATGCTTATCGCTGAAATGGCAGCATATTATGCTACAAAGGGCAAGTCATTATATGAGGCATTGCAGGATATTTATGCAAAGTACGGTGTATATGCCGAAAAGACAGTTTCATTTACAATGCCGGGTAAGGACGGAATGGAAAAGATGGCAAATATTCTTGCCGGATTAAGAGCGAATCCGCCGAAAACAGCTAACGGAATGGATATTGTTAAGTACACCGATTACAAGGAGCAGACAATCATGCTTCCGGATAATACAGAGCTTCCGAAGGCTAATGTACTCCGTTATGATTTATCTGACGGAAAGACCTACTTCATTGTAAGACCGTCTGGTACAGAGCCGAAAATTAAGATTTATCTCGGTTCAAATGCCGAAACATTTGATGCTGCAATGGCAACGGTAGATGCGGTATTAGAGGACGTAGAAAATCAGTTAGGCCTTTAATTTGAAAAATAAGCTGCGCATCTTCCCCTCTATCGAGACTCGGAGTACACCAAGTACGCCGTCGTCTCTCAAGAGGGAAATCTGCTTGC
>USPO01000113.1 GCA_900556575.1 uncultured Eubacteriales bacterium | reverse complement strand
GAACATAACAGGTTTTCTTGATGTAGCAGCTTTTTCAGAGGAAAAGGTAGAAATACTGACAACAATGGGGAAGCTTATTGTCAGAGGAAAGAAACTTAATGTTAATACATTAAATACTGATTCCGGTGAGCTTAAGTTAAACGGAGAAATTAAATCATGGGATTATACTGATAATCATAAGGGCGGCGGTTTGTTTGCCGGTTTGTTCAGTTGATATGGAGGTACTGTGGCTCATGGCAGGGGGTGATGCCGGACGTGCATTAAAAAATGGATTTAAGGCAAAAGGAGCAATGTACGGTCTTCTGGATATGTTTTCGGTAGCTGCCGGAGCAGGGGTGATATGGGCAGTGATGCTTTGTGTATGCGGCGGCGAAACGAGAGCCTATCAATTGCTTAGTGTTGTTCTTGGTGCAGTACTGTATATTTTGACGATAAAAAAGGTTGTTTATAAGTTGTTTTATATTATATTTGAAAAGATTTTTAAGATTTTACATTTTATTTTCAAAATACTCTTGACACCGGCGCATTTTTTGTATAAAATGATATGTGTAGGTTTTTATACAATTACAGTCGGCAAAAAGGGAGATGAAACGGATGCTGAAAAAATTTGATTATTTTCTAGGCGGATTAATGGTTAAAAATAGAAAGAAAAAAAATCATGCTGATGAAATTAATAGTAAAGCCCGTAGATTGGTACTCGTTGTAGTATGTGCAATTTCCTTTTTCTGTGTTTTTAAGGGCTTAATGCAAATACCGCAGATAAAGTCCAATCAGGCTAAGATACAGGAATTGAATGACAGTATTAAGTATGAACAATTACGACAAGAAGAGATAGACGAGTTGAAGGATAAGGTTGATACGGATGAATACATTGAAAAAATTGCCGGCGAAAAGCTTGGGCTTGTAAAAAACAACGCCAGAATTTTTATAGATGTATCCGAATAATCAGAAAGGGTTTCGGGAAAAAGTTATATGAAGGAAGAAGAAAAGTCAATGCCTGCTGCTGAAATTGGCGCGGTTCTTGAGGGTAAAGTTGTGCGTATTATGCCGTTCGGAGTTTTTGTTGAAACAGCAAAGAAAAAGTCTGGTTTGGTACATATTTCTGAGATATCGAAGGACTATATAAAGGATATTTCGGACCATGTAAGAATTGGTGACTCTGTTATGGTTAAAGTACTTGGCATTGATGAAAAGGGAAAGATGAGTCTTTCCATTAAGCAGGCGGCGGAAGAAGCTGCACGCCGTCAAAAAGAAAAAAGAGAGTTGAAAAGAGAAAAGAAAAAGGCTGCTGCAAGAGCTGAGGCAAGCAGAATAATTCGTCCGGCAGATGTAGACTTCTTTGGAGGAGGAGGCATGGAGCTGTCCTTTGAGGATAAGCTGTCACGCTTTAAACAGGACAGTGATGAAAAAATGCTTGCACTTAAAAGAAGTGCGGAGTCAAAGCGTTCCGGCGGATATAGCCGCAAGAGCGGAAGATAAGGAGCTAAGGGGGATGACGCTTTGCGGCATTCCCCTAAATTGAATTATATGAAATTTGGAGTGATTTTTTGCATAAGACAAGCTTGAAGGATAGAATATATCCTGTAATTGGTGCAATAATGGTTGCCGTGCTGAGCTTTATGGTCTTGTATATGGGCGAAAATGTAGGACTCTCTGATAACGGTGATTTTAGGCGGGTACTGCTTGCAAATAACCTCGAATACAAGGATGACAGTGACTACTATTATTTATTCAAACAGGATTATAAAATGACTGTTGAGGGAAATAATCCTGTCACAAAGGCATTTTCGGTAATAAAGACCAATAAGGACTGGGATATATATTCATCACCTCATTTCTTTTTTATAAAGCTTTCGAAGCTTTTGAATTTGTTTGATAATTGGCGGTGCGGGCGTGATGAAACAAGCTATAACATAGCGTGGCTTGCGAGCCTTTATATTATCTTGCTCGCATGTGCCGCCTGGGGAATATTCACTTTTTTTGCACAAATGCGGCTGCGTATTAAAATAGCGGTGCTTGCAATATTTTTGCTTGTGTTCTGTGATGCAGGATATCTGCTGTATTTCAATTCGTTTTATGGCGAACCGTTACAGTACGTTGCACTTATGATGCTGCTTTCAGTTGGACTGATGATATATAAAAATCCTACAATACCAAAGGTAGTGTATTTCTATGTGTCACTGTACTTTTTTGCAGGGGCAAAGCTGGCAAATGTGCCGTATTCGATATTAATAAGCCTCATGGCGGCGGTTATTATTATCCTGAGAAAGGATAAAAGATTTAAAAGATGGGTAATAGGCTCAGCTCTTGTATCTGTTGTTATGATGATTGGACTGTATGCATCAATTCCGGATTGGATGCAGCAGGATACAACGTATCAGGCAGTGTTTTTTGGAATAGTTAAAGACAGTGACACAGTAAGCGAGGACCTTGAAGAACTGGGAGTTGATCCGAAGTATTCTGTTCTTGCAGATACAAATGCATATATGGACGAGTCAGAATATCCGATTGATGTTCATAGTGATGAATTTAAGCGGGATTTTTATGATAAGGTATCAAAGCTTGATTTGGTGATGTTTTATTTTAACCATCCGGCAAGACTTTTCGGAAAGCTTTCTACCGCAATTAGAAATACCGCTTATATTCGACCGCCGAATCTTGGAAATATGCCGGATGTAAATATGACATTGACCAATAAATACAGCACATGGAGTAATCTAAGGGTAATGCTTAGGTTTATGTCAAGCCCATTTATTATATTCATGGTTTATGGTCTTCTGACTTTGTATATTATTTTTCTTGATATATTCTATATCAGAAACAGGCGGTTAGAGGACCCTGAAAGAATATATATGATGACGGGAATAAATGTGCTTATAGCGGGATTATGGATAAATTTGATTTTGCCTATGGTTGCAAACGGTGAAGCTGATTTACAGAAGCATATGTTCTTGTTTTTGAATTGCAATGATATAATGCTAATGACGCTTATCATAGGAATGTTTACTATGGAGCGGAAGAATGTTATTATATCGCTTACAACTGTTGCTTTCATGACTTCTGTTTTTTATATAAGAGTACCGCAGAGGACTGTTATGTTTGGAAAATATGAAGGAAAATCAATTGCATGGAATGTTGTGAAAACATATGATGACGGTTCAAGGCTTTTAGTATCAAAGAAAAACATTGCGGAAATGGCGTTTGACGAAGATAGTAATCAATGGGAAAGTTCGGATATAAGGAAATGGCTCAATCGTGATTTTCTGCGTGATTTCAGTGATGAGGATAAAAAGAAAATTATGACAGTTGAAAATGAGCTTATTCTTTCAGCAGAGGATAAAGATATGGCAGATGGCGGTGACCATACGCATTTTTGGAATTTTACACCTCAGCAGGTAGGAGATCTTGCAGATACAGCATATCATTATAATCTTGAGGATAAGGTATTTTTACCAACATTGGATATAATAGAGGATGTGAGAGCAAGAGGAAAGAGCTGGATTTTATGCCCGTATGCATCAAATGGCTATATGGAACGATATATAAATAATGATGGCTATATACTTCATACAGATGTAAAAAATAAACTTGGAGTAAGAGCCGTTATAAGAGTAAAGAGTGATAAGTAAAATGGAAACAAAAATAATAAAAATAGATCCCAATAATATTAATTCGGAAGAGCTAAAGGTTGCCGCCGGAATAATAAAAAATGGTGGTCTTGCTGCAATGCCGACCGAAACGGTTTATGGGTTGGGAGGCAATGCATTGGATAAGAATGCGGCAAAGAAAATATATGCTGCAAAGGGCAGACCGTCTGATAATCCATTGATAATACATGTATGTTCAAGAGAACAGATTTTTGAATATACAAAGGATATTCAGGAGTATGCAAAGAAGCTGATAAACGCCTTTATGCCGGGTCCTATGACTATAATATTAAATAGGGCTGATTGTATTCCGGATGAGGTTACGGCAGGGCTTAAAAGTGTTGCAGTACGTTATCCGATACATCCCGTTGCACAGGAGCTTATAAGGCTTGCGGAAGTGCCGATTGCGGCTCCAAGTGCAAATCTTTCCGGAAAGCCGAGTCCTACGAAAGCGGAGCATGTAATAGATGATATGATGGGCAGAATAGATTGTATAATTGACGGAGGCAGCTGCGAGGTAGGTGTAGAATCCACAATTGTAGATGCAACCGGTGTACATCCTGTTCTGTTAAGACCGGGCGGTATTACGCTTGAAATGCTTAGAGAGGTTTGTCCTGATACAGAGGTAGATGAGCACGTTTTGACCTCTGTTGCACCGGGTGAACAGCCAAAGTGTCCGGGAATGAAATATAAACACTATGCTCCGAATGCGGATGTAACAGTAGTTGAAGGTGAAATGGAGAATGTAAGAGCGAAGATTAAGGAGCTTATTAATGAAAATAAGGGAAAGGTTATAGGTGTTCTTACAATGTATGAAAGTGCTTATGATGATGCGGTGCTGATAAGTACAAGCAGTACAAATAAAGGTTATGCGAGGGATTTGTTCAGCGACTTAAGGGAGTTTGATAAGCTTGGCTGTGATGTGGTTTTTGCGGAGTTTTGTGAAAATGACGGTGTAGGCCTGGCGGTAAAAAACAGACTGTACAAAAGTGCCGGTGGTCAGGTAATTCATGTATGATATAGATAGCGGAGGTCTTATGGCTTCCGTTATTTTTTTAGATGTAAATAATTATGAGCAATAGAAATCAAGAAATGTGAAGTGCAGGATAGTATAATATATTTAAATTAATAAAAGCGAGGGAAGAGTATGTCGAAGTGGAATAAATATATACAGGCGATAGTTGATATAATTGACAAATGTATTAGGAATGAAAATGATGAGGCTTTAACTTTAGCTGCACTCTCTGAAATGATGGGATATTCGCAATATTATATTTCAAGAAAATTCAGAAATATATCAGGTATGACGCTAAAGGATTACATAAGACTTCGCAGACTTGCATTTTCTTTGAAAGAATTGCGTGATACAAAGAGCAGTATAATAGATATAGCGGTGAAATACGGTTTTTCATCTAATGAATCGTTTACGAGGGCATTCAAAGCAGCTTATGGTATAACTCCAAGCAAATATCGTAATAGCTTACAGCCGGTTGTGATAAAAACAGTTATAAGACCATGGGATTGTTATTTGGCGGAAGGAGGAATAAATGATATGGGAAAGGTTAAGATATATTTTATATCTATTCCAAAGCACAAATTCTTGCATATTCGCAATTATGAAAGTATAGGTTATTGGGATTTTTGGAAAAAGCAGAGTAAAATTCAGGGACAGGACCAAGAAACAATATGCAGTCTTTTAAATTCTATTGAAGAAAGGCTGGGGGATATCTGCGATGGACAAGTAATGGCATGGATAAATGAGCCTGAGGGAAGAATATGCAGTTGGGGAATACCGCTTGCAGAGGCGTATGGTATCAGGCTCCCGTCAGATTATTGCGGAGAAATTCCGAAACAAATGCAGCTGATGGATGTAGAAGATGGAGAATATATCGTTTTTGAGCATGGACCGTTTAACTTTGAGACAGAAGGCAGAGAGGTGGAAGAAAAAATTGAAGCGGCGATGAAAAAATTTGATTATAATAGCAGCGGATATGAACTTGATTTAACACCCGAAAGAGTATTTTACTTCTATCATGATTGTGAGAGATTTTTTAAATATATACGGCCTGTTCGCAGAACAGATACTTCAGAATGTTCATGATTGTGTTTGGATTGAGTAAAAGACTTCCCAAGGTGAGCTGGCGGCGGAGCCGTCTGAGGTCAACACT
>USPO01000112.1 GCA_900556575.1 uncultured Eubacteriales bacterium | reverse complement strand
GGTGAAATCAGCAACGCAAAAAAATTTGAATGCTATGCCGACTGCAAAAAAAATGAATCTTAAGACGAGATTGTATCGGCAGCGTTATTTATACATAATGCTTATTCCGGCGATAATATGGGTAATTCTGATGTGCTATCTTCCTATGTTCGGATTGTATATGGCATTTACAAATTATGTTCCGGACGGAACGCCGTTTTTTCAGTCATTTTTCGGAAGTGAATTTGTAGGACTGCAATGGATAAAATATTTTATATTTGATAGCGGTGACTTTTACAAGGTAATGAGAAATACACTTGCAACAAGTCTTTTGACAATTATATTCTCAATTCCGGCACCGATAATAATAGCACTTGCTCTTAATGAAATAAGAATGAGAAGATTTAAACGAGTAGTACAGACAGTATCATATTTGCCGTACTTTATTTCGTGGGTTGTTGTTGCAAATATATTTATAACGCTTTTGTCACAAGACGGTGTTATAAATGCAATTTGTTTAAAATTACATCTTATAGATGAGCCTATACAATATTTCCAAAACGGAAAGTATTTCTGGTGGATTATAGCGATTGCTAATACATGGAAAGGCATGGGTTATAACTCAATAATATATCTGTCTGCAATATCGGGAATAGACGCTGCAATATATGAAGCGGCAGAGGTTGATGGTGCAGGCAGACTTCAAAAAATATGGTATATAACGCTTCCGTGTTTGAAAGACACGATAGTTATTATGCTTATACTTGCCGTAGGAGGCATACTGAACGCGGGCTTTGAACAGCAACTACTTATGCAGAATAATCAAATTATGGATTATGCACTTGTTATAGATTTGTATTCTTATAAGTTTGGTATTCAGCAGTCTATGTATTCATACGGTGCGGCTGTGGGATTGTTTAAATCGGTAATATCATTTGTGCTGTTGGTTATTGTAAATAATATATCGCGTAAATTTGACAGTGCACACATAATGTAAAGGAGGTGCTGAAATGAAGAAATATGGAATTAAAAGGACTAAAAGTGATATTGCAATGGATACCATATGCGTAATATTTTTAACAATCTTATTCATTATAACATTTTATCCGTTTTGGTATGTATTTATAGCATCTATAAACGATCCTATGGATACAATGAAAGGCGGACTGTCGCTATTGCCTCGAGTATTGAATTTCAGTGCATACGGTGTTATTATGAAAGATAAGGAGTTTTTAAACTCTATGGCTGTAAGCGTGTTAAGAGTAATAATAGGAACACCTCTTTCGGTATTGTTTACTTCAATGCTTGCATATGTGCTTACAAAAAAAGAACTTGTGGCATATAAGTTTTGGAGAAAAATATTTGTCTTTACAATGTATTTTGGAGGCGGAATAATTCCAACATATATGGTATATAAAAGCTTGGGACTTATAGATAATTTTGCGGTATATATAGTTCCTTCAATTATAAGTGTATATTACATGATACTTATTAACAGCTATATGTCACAGCTCCCAAAAGAGTTGGAAGAATCGGCAACTATTGACGGGGCAAATGATATAGTAATATTTTTCAGGATTATTATGCCGGTGTCGGTGCCGATAATAGCGACAATCGCATTGTTTGTAGCGATAAATCACTGGAATTCATTCTTTTATACACAAGTAAGCAAAACTTGAAAACGTTACAGGCAGTAATGATGAACATACTGAATCAATATCAGACAGCAAGTCTGACCGATACAGCGGGAGCGGCTGCCAATGCTGCAAGACGTCAGGCAACATCTTCAGACAGTATAAGAATGACGGCTACAATAGTATCTACAATACCGATAATTATGGTATATCCGTTTGTACAAAAATATTTTGTTTCCGGAATTAAGATGGGAGCAGTAAAAGGATAATTATAAAAAGAAAGGAATGACAAAAATGAAAACAAAGAAAATAATTGCAATAGCATCTGCTGTAATTTTGGCAGTTTCCTCTCTTGCAGGATGCGGGGGTAATAATAAAAAGGTTGAGGAGGGAAATATTACTCTTACGGCTTACGATAAAAATGTAACTACATCATTCGGAAACGATGACGTTTCGAGTGAAATTATCAAAAAAACCGGTGTGACTCTTGATTATAATCAGGCATCGGGAGATGCAAAAGAAAAATTAAATCTTATGCTTGCATCAAATGACTATCCGGATTTGATATTAATTGATAGAAGTTCCGGTATGATTGATAAGTTCATATCCGCAAAAGCACTAATTCCGCTTGAAGATCTTATTGAGGAATATGCACCTAATATAAAGGAGCAGTACGGGGAATATCTTAATCGCTCAAAGAGTGAAGACGGTCATATTTATGGACTTCCAAACTGGTACGGCATAGACGAAGAGCCTGTTCTTGCATTTATGATCAGAAAGGATTATTTGAGTGAAGTTGCTCCCGAGGAGGTTGTAAACGGGGACAGACCTATAACACAGTCTGAATTTATTGAATACCTTAAGGCATTTAAGAAAAAGCATCCTGATATTGACGGAAAAACAAGTATTCCGCTTACAATGTGGTCGGAAAATTGGGGAAGTGCTATTGGAAGCTTTAAGGGTATGTTTGGTATGAAAACATATGCGGAAAAAGATGGAGCATTGCAGCTTGATTTTAAAGATGAAAATTACAAACCTATGATGAAGTACATAAACCAAATAAAACGCGAAGGACTACTGGATGTGGAATGGGCGACCAACAAGGAACAACTTTGGAAGCAAAAGCTTACATCAGGTGTGGTATTTGCTACGCCTGAGGCATATTGGAATACCGGTGAGGCAAGCACAATTTTGAGCGAAAGCAATGAAGATGCAGTATATTTGCCTTATAAGGTTGTTGCAGATGGAGTAGATCCGTCAAAGACAACGTATAGTTCAAGAAATCCTATGGGTTGGGATATTGTAGGTATTACTTCAACAAATCCTTATCCTGAAAGAACAATTGAATTTCTTGATTTTATTGCAAGTGATGAAGGTCAGAAACTGATAATGAGCGGTATTGATGGAGTTAATTATACTGTTAAGGATGGAGTAAGAACAATTGATGAGGCTACACTTGATGAAATGAATACAGACATATCGGCATATTCCAAAAAAGACAGGTGTGAGATATTGGACAATTTGTGTTAAGAATGGCGATGCTAAGGACGGTTTGCCGTATTATCTATACAATGCTTATAATTCTGATGAAACGACTGCTTTTGCAAAAAAGACGATGGGTGATACTGTTTGGGATTGCTCACCTTACGAGGATTTGACTCCGGTCGGCGGAACTGTTGAGGCACTAAATTATAAAAAGCTTAGTGATTTGTCACTTGAATACAGCACAAAACTTATCAATGCTTCAAGTGAAGAAGAATTTAATACCGTATGGGATAGCTTTATGTCTGAGGCGGAGAGCCTTGATGAGGCTAATGTTGAGAAGATTATAACTGAAAATTATCAGAAAAAGCTAAAACTATGGG
Organism: uncultured Eubacteriales bacterium; assembly: GCA_900556575.1. Classification (GTDB taxonomy): domain Bacteria; phylum Bacillota; class Clostridia; order UBA1381; family UBA1381; genus UMGS1958. The sequence continues at coordinate 2,381 of USPO01000112.1, read as the reverse complement.
GAATGAAATAAGAAGATAAATGTTACTTAACGCCTTATCTGCCATAGATAAGGCGTTAATTTTTTCAAACAGTTTTTAAGTAGAAAGGTTACGGTGATTATTATGCCAATTGAATTTAATAATAATATATTTCATATTTATAACGATAGCATAAGCTATTGTATTGAATTATCAAAGTACAAAGACTTGCTTCATATATATTATGGAAAACGAATAGACAGTAATAATATATATATTCTTAAGCGTGACAGAGCGTCATTTTCAGCTTATGAGGGCAAGGATTATAAATATTCTCTTGATGTATTGCCGCAGGAATATCCAATGTTCGGAGCACAGGACATGCGTTCTCCGGCACTGGAATTTGAATATGAAGACGGAAGATATGATATGTGCAATATGCGATATAAGTCGCATAAGATTATTCAAGGAAAACCGGATATTGAGGGTTTGCCGCATATATATGAAAATAGCAGTGGAGAATTTACAACTCTGATAATAACGGTTGGAGATGATATAAGCGGAGTCAGTGTTGAACTGTATTACTCCATAAGCGAAACTATGCCGATAATCTGCCGTCACAGTAGAGTATTAAGCGGCAAAACGGCAGTGTACCTAACAAATGCTGCAAGTGCAAGTATAGATTTTTCGGACAGTGATTTTAAATATATGCATTTGCACGGTGCGTGGATTCGTGAAAAACACATAGAAACGGCAGAGGTAAAAAAAGGTTTTCAAGGCATTGAAAGCAGACGTGGGGCGAGCAGCCCGAATGAAAATCCTTTTATGGCTATTATGAGAAAAGATGCGGGAGAGGATTTCGGTGAAGTATACGGATTTTCTCTTGTTTACAGCGGAAACTTCAAAATGCTTTTGGAAGCGGAAACTTACGGAACAATGCGTTTTCAGGCAGGAGTAAATCCGCATAATTTCAAATGGAAACTTAATAAGGGAGAACAATTTATTACGCCGGAGTTGGTAATGGTATATTCAGAGAACGGATTGGGCGAAATGTCGCGTACATTTCATAGACTGTATCGCAGAAATTTATGCAGAGGCATTTGGCGTGATAAGGTACGACCTATACTTATAAACAATTGGGAAGCAACATATTTTGATTTTAACGAAGATAAACTTATTAACATATGTAAAAAAGCATCGGAACTTGGAATCGAACTTTTCGTTCTTGACGACGGTTGGTTCGGAAAACGTAATAATGATAAATCGTCATTGGGAGATTGGTTTGTCAACACAGACAAACTTCCCGGTTCTCTTAAAGGTTTGTCTGAAAAGGTTGACAAATTGGGGATGAGTTTCGGACTTTGGGTTGAGCCTGAAATGATATCGGAAGACAGTGATTTGTTCAGAAAACATCCCGATTGGGCATTGAGAATACAGGGTAGAGAAATGCATGAAGGCAGAAATCAATATGTGCTTGATATGGGCAGAGATGATGTTGTGGCATATCTTACCGATGTATTTACAGCCGTTCTTGGCAGTGCAGATATTAAATATATAAAATGGGATATGAACAGGAACATAAGTGATGCTAATTCGGCGGCACTTCCACCGAACAGACAAGGCGAAGTTATGCACAGATATATACTTGGCGTATACAAACTCATGGAAAATCTTGTTTCAACATTCCCGAATATTCTGTTTGAGGGCTGCAGCGGCGGTGCAGGAAGAAACGATCCCGGAATATTGTATTATATGCCGCAGAATTGGGGAAGCGATAATACAGATGCAGTGGAAAGAATGTATATACAGTACGGAGCCGGAATGGTTTATCCGTCAAGTACAATATGCGCACATGTATCGGACGTACCGAATCATCAAGTAGGACGTACAACACCTATGAAACTGCGTTCGGAAGTGGCTATGAGTGCTGTTATGGGTTATGAATTTGATTTGTCAAAACTTACAGATGATGAATGTTATGATATTTCGGAGCAGATTAAACAGTATAAACGTATACGCAGTATAGTTTGTTTCGGAGATTTATATCGACTTATTAACCCATTTGAAAACAGAAGCGCATCATGGATGTATGTGTCTGAGGATAAGACTAAGGCGGTTGTATTCTATTATAATAAACTTGCAAAACCGAATTCAGAAATCAGACGACTTAAATTAAAAGGACTTGACGAAGGAAAAACATATATAGTGGATAACAAAGAATATACAGGACGTACCCTTATGAATTTCGGATTGTATCTGCCGGAATATGAGAAGGATTTTGAGAGCAGAGCGTGGGAAATAGAAGAAAAGAAATAAAAATATTGCATATAAAAAACACCGCATAATACAAAATGCGGTGTTTTTATATGCTGAACATTTTTGGATAATAATATGTACCCGCCAGCCTGTTTAGACAGGTAAAG
>USPO01000111.1 GCA_900556575.1 uncultured Eubacteriales bacterium | reverse complement strand
CTGCCATTCCGATAATCCAGGGAATGAGATACCATAGGAAAAGCTTTAACTGCATAAGAAAATTAACCCTTATTACATTGCTTAAGTTGTGTTTAAATGGATGAAATATATTTTTCACATCATAATCACCCGAAATAGCTTTAACAAAAAATCCGTTTAATCCTATATTTATTGGTGCCAGTATGATAAGTGAAACCATTATTTCAAGCAAACAATAAATTCCTATCATGATTGCAGACTGCTGCCCTGATACCAGTGCCGTAAATATTTGAGAAACCGCACTTTGAATAAAAATCTGTATAATAACTGCCAGTAAAAGAACTCCGTAATGCCCTTTCATTGTCATACGAGCCAATGCACGATAATCTGATATTGATTTCTTCATGTTAATTATATCCTCCTTCCAATAGTGTATTTATATATAACATATATACAGTTATTATATCATATTTTTCCTTAACTTACAACCGCCGACACCGTCTTTTAATATAAATGTAATAATGTAATAAGGAATTATTTATTTATATACTTGATTTTTTTTGAATTTATGTTAAAATAGTAATATAATACAAAAACAAGGAAGTGAAACTCTATGCAGGATAAAAAGCAGCCTCTATATATACAGCTGTATGATCGTCTTACTGCTGAAATTATTTCCGGTCATTTCCCCAACGGCTTTAAGCTCCCGTCACGGCGTGACATGGCGGAAAAGAGTAATTTATCGCAAAACACTGTTGACAGTGCATATAAAATGCTTGCAGACACAGGATATGCCAAGGCTATCCCACGCCAAGGCTATATAGTTACATATAAAAAAGCCTCAACATCAAATACACCCTGGGAACAAAATGCTCCGGAAAGTATAGTATTCAGTCCCAACGGCATTGACACGTCGCACATTAACCGTGGAGCATATGCAAGAATTGTCAAAAATATATCTTATAATGACGGCAAGGATATATTTTCATATATAGAAAAAGGCGGTGAAACTGAGCTTCGCATGGCGATTTCAAAATATCTGTACTCATTCAGAAGTATAAAATGCTCGCCGGAACAAATTATAATAGGCGCCGGACAAGAATATCAGCTTCGTGCCTTTGCCTCCATGATGCAAAACAGCCGCTTTGTAATTGAAAATCCATGTGACGGACGGCTATATACAGCATTATATGAAGATGGAAAAAATATATCTATACTGCCGCCAAACGCAGGAAATCTTAATTTGGATGAATTGCTTAGGAGCAACAGTGATATATTTATAATTGATGCTGACTCACGATTTCCGCGAGGGACAATGCTGAATGACAATGAACGTGCCGAACTTTTAAATTCTTATAATGGCTATATAATAGAAATCGGTTCAGACTCAGAACTGTGCTCAAAAACAGGTACACCTCTGTATTCTCTTGATACAAAGAAACGAGTAATATATTTGGGTTCATTTTCCCGTTCTATTGGTCCGGCAATACGAACATCATATATGGTACTGCCTTATGAACTAATGGATAAATGGAAAAACTTTCACACCTATTATTACGCACTTTCCTCAAAACTCGAGCAGCTGGTTCTTGCTGAATTTATTGATAAAGGTTATTATACCAAGCACTGCCGGCAAATGCGCAGAATTTATTCGGAAAAAAAATTGTATCTTGCATACAGAATAACAGAAATTCTACATGAATCAGCTGTCATTTCATCAAACGGAGGTACCTATATAACCGTTTCAATAAACGGAAACACCGCCCAAATAAAGCAAACGGCAAAAAGTATCGGAATAAAATTGCTGTCGCTAAATTCATACAACATAAATAAGTACACCTCCCCTCTTGAAAACGACCCGCTTATCCTCGGAATAGGTGATTTATCTGTCCGCGACATAAGCAGAGGACTTAGGCTACTTAAAGAAAATATATAACACGAAAGGATTCACACAATGGAAATAACACTTCAAAATCTACCTTTGACAATTTTTATGCAGGCAATAGAAATTCTCGCATTAAATTTTTACATGAATCATCTATGCACCCCAAAGTATAATAAATATCTATTTGCTGCATTTTATGCTGTTTATGCGGTAATATATTCAACCATTTTCAGACATAATTTTTCTCAGGCCGCCGACCTGAGGGCTTTTCTGTCTATATTCTTAACTGTTATTTTCAGTACAATATGTTTTAAAGATAAATTTTCCTACAAAGCCATGTGCGTTGGTGTAATGTTTTTCTGCAATGCTCTTGTCTCTGTTATTATAATGATTATATTTAAACTTATTGGTATGGATATAACAATTTTTTCTCAGGTTGACGGTGTAATTTTGAATATATTAAGAATTATTGTTATATTATCCCAATATTCTATCGCCTTTCTGATTATGAAGCTAATAAGCCGAAAGCTTACATATGCCCTCAAAATATCATACTACTTTATAGGTGCTATGCTCATGTACTATTCAATATGTATCTACCTGATATATACCTTGTCAAAGTACAATGACAGCATCGGACACACCTTGTTTATAATAGCAACCGCCGCTATAATTTCTACCTTTTGTATTTTTATGGCTTTCAGAGCCACACAAAAGCTGCACAAAGAAGAAATAATAGCCACACAAAAAGAGGATGATTACAAACACTTTAAGGAACAACTTGCCACTATGCAGAATAACTATTTTGAATTCCGTAAGCTACGCCACGACTTTAAGGACCACTTACTTGTAATAGATACACTTGTTAAAAGCGGAGAAACTGATAAGCTTGATTCCTACATATCTTCAATTCAAAAAGATATGAATGATATAAGCGGTCTTGTTTTTTGTCATAATACCGCAATAAACGTAATTGCAGCAAGTAAATATAACATGGCAAAATCTCGTAATGTCAACCTAAATATTAGTATAAGTATTCCGGAAAACCTTAATATAGACGATATCTACTTATGCAGCTTGCTTTCAAACATATTGCAGAATGCTTTAGAAAATACACCTCGAAAAGGAAATATTGACTTCAAGATGTTTCTTCGTGTCGGTCAGATTGTTATCGTATGTGTGAATGATACAGATAAAAATGTATATTCGTTAGAAACTCATAAAACCGATAAAGAAAATCATGGATATGGAATAAAAATTATAAAAAGCATTACGGATACACTTGACGGAAACTGTATTTTAGAGTATAATAAAAACAATAAGTTTTCGGTAATGATAAACATTCCTGTAAGTGTTAGTTAAATTACTGCCAAAATATTAAGCAGTGAAAGGGGTTAAACATTTAAAATATGATAAATATTGCTATAATAGATGATGATAAAGCCTTTATGGAAAATCTTTCAGAACAAATAGCTCAAGTAATTGATACAGATTTTCATATAGATACATTTACAAATGAAAATATTTTTTTCGATAGCTTTTCAGAGGATAAAAGCTATCAAATTGTAATTATAGATATAATGCTTGGTATTTCCAATGGTATCGAATTAGCAAAAAAAGTTTCAGAATATTATAAATCAGCAGAAATAATCTTTACATCTGTTGAGCAGGACTTTTTAATGGACGTTTATGCTGTACCTCATACCTACTTCTTGACAAAGCCAATAAACCTGGAGCATTTAAAAAGAGCTTTAACAATAAGTATAAAGAGTGCAGAAAAATATTCTATTTCGATAAATTATAACAAGAGTACATATGTAGTTCCTATTGCCAAAGTCTCATATATTGAAGGATACGGAAAATCATCTGTTATTCACGGTTGTGACGGAAGTATAAATGAGGTTCCGGTACCGCTTCGTTTTTTTGACGACCCATTAAAGGAATACCCATATTTTATACGTATACATCAAAGCTATATCATAAATTTAGAATACATGATAAAATATACCCACAGGAAAGAAATATCACTTAAATCTGCCTCATCATTTCCTATAAGCCGCAAATTTGCAGACAAGGTTAATGATGCAGTAACAAGATATTTAAGCAATGTATAGCGTTGCTATATAGGGGCTGTCACAAAACTCTTTGAGTTTTGCAACAGCCCCTTTCTGTATATTAATTTGCTTCTATAAATGCGCTGCCTGCAGAAATACTTCCTTCTGCAACTGTTTTTATTTTCCTGTATACATCTGCATTGCATATAATCAGCGGTGTTGTTACCTTATATCCTTCTTTTTTGATTGCATCAATATCGAACGAAACAAGTAAATCACCTTTCTTGACCTTTTGTCCCGCCTCAACGTGTGCTTCATAGTACTTTCCACCAAGCTTTACAGTATCAATTCCTATATGAAGAAGTATTTCGGCTCCGTCATCAGAAGTCAGGTTTACGGCATGCTTAGTATCAAACACCATTTCTACTGTACCGTCACACGGTGAATACAATTTTCCTACTGCCGGTTCAATTGCAGCACCGTCTCCCAAAATCTTTTGTGAGAAAACATCATCCTCCACATCTTCTAACTTCATAACATTTCCTGTCAAGTGTGCCGCAAGCTTGACAGCTTTTGATGCTGTATCTGCCTCTGCCGGCTTTTCTTCTTCCTTCGCAGGCTCTGTCGCTCCAATAATATCGTCTAAATCATCCGACATAGGCGAGTCAATAAAATCTTCGAGGTTTGATTTTATCACAGCAACCTGCGGTCCATAAATAACCTGAATACCGTTGCCCTTTTTAATTATACCCGATGCGCCACTTGCCTTTAGCATACTGTCATCAACCTTTGACGCATCCTTTACGGTTACTCTCAGACGGGTTGCACAGCAGTCAAGATCCGATAAATTCGACTTTTCTCCGAGTCCCTTTAAAATCAATGCACTTATCGTATTCTTTCCTTTTCCTCCCGATGCTTTCTCTGCCTTTGCCTCATCTACATCACTTCTGCGATAAAGCTTAGGTTCTTCCGAGTCTGACTCTCGTCCGGGAGTTTTTAAATCCATCTTTGTAATCATGAAATAGAACACAAGGTAATACACAACCGCATATACCAATCCCACAATTACAATCCATATCCAATGTGTTTTTGCATTTCCCTGTAAAATTCCGAACAATGTCATATCTATAAGACCGCCGGAGAATGTCATACCCACACCAACATTAAATATATGCATGAGCATATATGACAATCCTGCCAATACACAATGTACACCATACATAAGCGGTGCTACAAATAAAAACGTAAATTCAAGAGGCTCGGTAATACCGGTAATCATAGATGTCAGTGCCGCTGAAAGCAAAAGACCTCCAACTACCTTTTTCTTTGTCGGTTTTGCCGCCCTATACATTGCAAACGCCGCTGCCGGAAGTCCGAATATCATAAATGGGAACTTACCTGCCATAAACCTCGTTGCCGATACATCAAATACAGTTGTAGACTTTGAAGCAAGCTGTGCAAAGAATATGTTCTGCGCTCCCTGTACAACGTTCCCGTCTATTGTCATTGTACCGCCGAGCGAAGTCTGCCAAAACGGCATATAGAATACGTGATGAAGTCCGAAAGGAATTAATGCACGTTCTATAATTCCGTAAATCCATGTTCCCGCATATCCCGATTGGAGAACAAGATTTCCAAGCTTAGAAATTCCGAGCTGAACCACAGGCCATACAAAGAACATAACAATTCCCACCAATAAATATACAAGTGATGATATTATAGGAACAAATCTTGTACCGCCAAAGAACGAAAGCACCTGCGGAAGCTGTATTTTATAAAACCTGTTATGAAGTGCCGCAACACCCAAACCTACAACTATACCTCCAAAAACACCCATCTGAAGTGATGTTATTCCTAAAACACTTGTAGTTGAATTTGCAGCCATTGCCTCAACTCCGCCTTTTGCTTCAATTAATGCACCGATTGTTGCATTCATAATAAGATATGCTATCGCACCCGAAAGGGCAGCAACTGCTTTTTCT
>USPO01000110.1 GCA_900556575.1 uncultured Eubacteriales bacterium | reverse complement strand
CAATAGCAATGGCGGCAAGCTTTGATGAAGAGCTGCTGAATAAAACAGCGGAGGTAATATCGGATGAGGCAAGAGCAAAGTATAACGAATATAAAAAATTCGGCGGTACGGAAATATATCAGGGACTTACATATTGGGCTCCGAATATCAATATATTCCGTGATCCGAGATGGGGAAGAGGACATGAAACATACGGCGAGGATCCGTATCTTACGGCAAGAATGGGTACTGCCTTTGTTAAGGGACTTCAGGGTGACGGAAAATACAGAAAGATTGATGCCACGTTAAAGCATTATGCCGTACACAGCGGACCGGAGGCAGACAGACATTCGTTTAATTCGGTTGTAAACAAAAAGGATTTGTATGAAACCTATTTGTATGCATTTAAGTATTGTATAGACCATGCAAAACCGTCGGCTGTGATGGGAGCATATAATCGTGTAAACGGTGAACCGTCCTGCGGTTCAAAAACTCTTTTAGGTGATATTCTGTACGGTGAATTCGGTTTTGACGGCTATGTTGTGTCGGACTGCGGTGCGATATGTGATTTTAATCTGCACCATAAGGTTACAAAGGATGAGGCGGAAAGTGCGGCACTTGCGGTAAATAACGGCTGTCAGCTGAATTGCGGAAGTGCGTATAAGTGGCTTAAAACGGCAGTTGTACGGGGACTTATTTCGGAAGAAACAATAACAAAATCGGTCGAAAAGCTGTTTGAGGCAAGATTCAGGCTCGGTATGTTTGATAATGATTGCGAATACGATAGTATTCCGTATGATGTGGTATGCTGTGACAAGCACACTGAATTAAACAGAAAAATGGCACAGGAAAGTATAGTACTGTTAAAGAATGACGGCATACTTCCGCTGGACAGAAAGAAAAAGATAGCGGTAATAGGTCCGAATGCGGACAGTATAGAGGTATTGCTCGGAAACTATCACGGACTGCCGCAGAAATACAGCACAATATTAAGCGGTATTACAGCGAAAGCAGAGGGAAGAATTTATTATTCTCTCGGCTGCCCGATTTCCGATGAGGAAAGGAATAATTCTCATAAGCATTTAATAAGAGAGGCTGTAATTTGTGCAAGGAATGCCGATGCCGTAATTATGGCAATGGGATTAAACCCACGCATGGAGGGCGAGGCAGGCGATGCATATAACAGTGCAATGGCGGGAGATAAGCCGGATTTGGAATTTCAGGAGGTTCAGAAGGAGCTTTTCGAGGCTGTTTCGGCAGTGGGAAAGCCCGTAATATTTGTTAATGTAACGGGCAGCTGCATGAATTTATGTGAGCAGGATGAAAAATGTGCGGCTGTAATACAATGCTTCTATCCGGGAGCCGAGGGTGGAAATGCCTTGGCGGATATAATTTTCGGAGATGTATCCCCAAGCGGCAGACTTCCAGTCACATTCTACCGCTCGGCTGATGATTTGCCCGATTTTGAAGATTACTCGATGGAGAACAGAACATATAAATTTTTCAAGGGAAATCCTCTGTACCGCTTCGGTCACGGTTTAACTTACAGCGATATATCGGAAGATTGGACAGATGAAAACACAGTCAGAGTGACAAATAACGGTCCTTACGATACCGGATACTCTGTTTTGTGTTTTAAACAAGGTGAAACAAAATATCTTGCAGGCTTTAAGCGTATTTACTTGAAAAACGGCGAGAGTAAAACGGTTGTATTTGAGGACGAAAAATAACCAAGTGTTTTTAAATCAGGTCATAAAATACCTCAAAAGTAAAGGAGTGATAGCATGAAAAAGAATATTTTCGGAAAAACCGTAAGTGCGGTAATTTCTGCGGCAATGATTTCCGCAGGAATAACGGTCCCTTCATTTGCCGAAGAAACGGCGGCTCAGATTAATGCGGAGCCGCAGTCATTGACAGCGTGCTATGATGCACCGGCGGAAACTACTCATAACGGCTGGGAACGTCAGGCATCACAGCTTGGAAACGGATTTATCGGGGCTATGGTACACGGAGGAGTCGGCACAAATAAAATTCAGATAAATGAACATACTGTATGGTCGGGAGGACCGGGAGCAAGCGAAGAGTATGACGGAGGTGCTCAGGGAAATCCGGAGGAAATCAAAAAAACGCTGGTTGAGGTTCAGAATGACTTGCAGTCGCTTGTTTCGGGCTTTAGCAACGATGATAATTATAAGGCACATTTTGATGAAAATGAAAAGCTTGTAACGAAAAATTACAGTCAATATCCGGGTTACGGTGAAATCGACAGTAAGGTTAAAAGTATGTTTGGAGAAAAAGACTATTTCGGAAGTTACCAGACACTCTCAGACCTGTATATATCAAATAGTGACGGAAATGATTCATATACGAATTACTCACGAAAGCTCGATATAGACAACAGTATTCTGACGATAGAATATGATCAGAACGGAGTGCATTATACGGGTGAATATTTTATAAGTAATCCGTATAATATGATGGCGGTGAGGCTGTCTGCAGATAAAAAGGGGGCGTTGTCAAAGAAAATAAAGCTCGATAGTATTCAACCGAATAAATCGATTACCGGAAATTCAAAAACAAATACCTTAACAATGCAGGGCAGACCGTCAGACCATGGTGAAAACGGTGAAAAATTTGCACAGCAAATTAAGGTAATGGCTGACAGCGGAGAAGTATTGACACTCGGAGATACAATATATGTTGATAATGCAGATGAAATTACGATATATATGACAGCCGGAACAAATTATGAACAGCCAATGGGCGGAAGCTATAATTTCTTTTCAAAGGAAAATCCGCTGGATGAGGTGGAAAAACGTATAAATTATGTAAGTACATACGGGTATGATAAATTAAAGTCGGCACATATAAAGGATTATAAAGGACTTTATGATTCGGAAAGTGTTAATTTTGGTGCTGTAGGTGTACCTGAAAAAACAACAGATAAGTTACTTGCCGGATATGGAGGAAACGGAGACGAACCGAATTCAAAAAATGATGATTTGTATTTGGAAACTCTGTATTATCAATTCGGACGTTATCTGCTTATATCGAGTTCAAGAGATGGATTTCTTGATACCGACGGAACAGTCAATCATAAGGGTGAGCTGCCGGCAAATCTTCAGGGAATATGGGCAGATCAGCTTACGAATGCGTGGAATTCGGATTATCATACAAACATAAATATACAGATGAATTACTGGCTTGCACAGCAAACAAATCTTGCAGAATGCCATAAGCCTATGATTAACTATATAAATTCTCTGAAACCTTACGGAGAAAAAATGAAGGATAATTACTATGTACAGTCTGACGGAAAAACTCCCGTCAGAGGCTGGACTGTGGGACATGAATGTAATATTTGGGGAAATGCGGCTCCCGGAAATTCATCCGCATCGTGGTTCCCGACGGCGGCGGCATGGATTTGTCAGGATATATGGGAATATTATCAATTTACAAAGGATGAAAATTTCCTTAAAGAGAATTATGATACCCTATTAAAAGCGGCGCAGTTTTGGGTTGACTTTTTATGGGAAGATAAAAGAGACGGAACATTGGTTGCGAATCCGTCATACTCTCCCGAACACGGACCGTTTTCGCTCGGTGCTGCGTGTGACCAAGGAATCATATGGGAAGTGTTTAATGAAGTTTTGAATGCAAGTGATGTACTTGGTTTAAAGAATACAGAAGATGTTAAGGAAATTGAAGAATCGTTTAATAGGCTGTCAAACAACCTGCAGATAGGTCTCGGCGGTCAGTTCATGGAATGGAAGGATGAAACAACCATGGATGTGACGGGAGATAACGGTCACAGACACACGAATCATTTATTTGTACTGCATCCGGGAAATCAGGTTACGGCAGGCAGAAGTGAAGCAGATGACAAATATATAGACGCAATGAAGGTGACTCTTAATACAAGAGGTGACGGAGGAACAGGCTGGAGCAAGGCGTGGAAATTAAACTTTTGGGCGCGTCTGAGAGATGGAAACCATGCACATACAATGCTTGAACAGCTTTTAAAGGAATCAACTGCGGATAATTTGTTTGACTTGCATCCGCCGTTCCAAATTGACGGAAACTTTGGTGCAACGGCAGGAATGACAGAAATGCTGCTTCAAAGTCAAGGAGATTCAATTGATTTACTTCCCGCACTTCCTTCGGCATGGGAAAACGGAAATGCAAGAGGAATAAAAGCACGGGGAAATATTGAAGTAGATATGAATTGGAGTCACGGCTATCTCACATCGGCTGTTTTAAAACCGGAGAATGACGGAATATATAAAATTACAGGTAAAAATATAGCACTTGGAACAGTTACAGATTCAAAAAACAATGAAATAGCTCATGGAAAATATGATGGATATGTAAGTACTGCCACAGGAAAAACAGAAAATGATTATCTTATTCTGGAACTTAAAGGCGGAGAAACATACGAAATAAATGATTTGGACAACAAGGAAGATGTTTCGGCGGCAAAATCGGAGTTAAGCACACTCATAGATGAAGCAAAGGCAGAAAGAAAAAAGCATCCGTCAGACGGCAGCTTTTTCGATGCCGAGGCTGACAATAAGCTTAACGTGGAAATAGCTATTGCGGAAAAGGCATTGTCGAATAATGTATTGTTTGATTTGCTTGATGCTAAGGAAAAGCTTTCAAAGGCATTTGAGGAATATAAGTCAAGCTATGATGTTAAGTTAAATATAAGCCAAAGCAGCGGTATTTATACCGGAATTCAGCAGGTATGTATAGAAAGTACGAGTAAGATTGCTGAAATAAGGTATACAACAGACGGAAGCAATCCGTCATCGGAATCTAAGCTATATACGGAAGAAATTCTAATACCGTACGGAAAAACAATATTAAAGGCACAGCCGTTTTATAACGGAAATGCCGTAGGAGATGCATCGGAGAATGAATATTTTATTATATCCGATAATGATGCAGCAGCCGGAGCGAATATTTCAGAAATAACAAATTCGGTTACGCTAAACGGTTATCCGGCGGCTAATGCCGTAAACGGAAATACATCTTCAAGATGGGCAACAACTTCAAGAGTGGATACGGATTTAACAATTGAATTGGATTTGAAAGAAAACAAAACAGTTGAAAATCTGCTGCTGGATGAATTTGTTAATGAGTCGGAAGAAAATTCAAGAATAAAGTCATTGGTTTTAGAATATTATGACGGTGAAAATTGGATAAATGCTGATTACAACACCTATCTTAAAAGAGGCAGCGGACAGCATTATTACCGAGGTATAGGACTTAACAATCCTGTTGCGGCACAGAGGATTCGTATGACGATGCGCGGTAACAGTATTAGTATATGGGAAATAAGCATATATAATACAGCATCGGCGGATAAAACAAAGCTGAATGCCCTTATTAATGAATGTGAACAGCTTAATCCGGATGATTATAACGATTGCAGCGGCTTTAAGGAAGCACTTGAGGCGGCAAAGACGGTATATAGAAATGATGAAGCGTCTGAATTGGATATTGCGGGTGCTGAAATAAAGCTTGAAAAAGCAAGGTTGGCAATGATAAATTCCGGAAAAGCAGAAGATAAGACAATTGCAGTGTTCTCAAATGCTCAAAATCGTTTTGTTAAAGCAGAGGGCAAAATGCTTCGTGCGGACTGGAACAGTGCGGACGGAGTAACTGCAGATAAGGACGGAATAAAAGCAGCGGGACCCGACGGAAAAAATTCTCAAAATCCATACTATTATTTTGATGCGGATGTTGAGATTAAATCAACGGATAACACCGTTGATTTAAGTGACGAGAATAATCCTGTGTGGAGTGCATTAAGGCTGCGTATGCGGTCAAATATAAACGGTACGGAATACAGATCCGAAAGTGCTGAGATTAAATCTTTAAAATCGGAATATATAAGCGGAACAATGAATAAATTTCATTTACATATTCCTCTGACTGCTGTACCAAACAGAACGGGAAACAATGCTGATGAGATCGGAAGAGCA
>USPO01000109.1 GCA_900556575.1 uncultured Eubacteriales bacterium | reverse complement strand
ATGTGAGCTTGATTTCTCTGATTTTGGCGGCAGTGAAAAAATCGCATATCCGACCAAAACATTGGGTACGTTCAGTACCGCATCGGGAACTCAACCTAATGCCGGTGATTTGACTTTGTACAAGCCTTGGGGAAACCTTGCTCTATTCTATAAGAATTACAGCTACTCATCAGATTTAATTCCTCTCGGCAGTATTGAAAAAGGTACTGAAAATATATCAATGCTTGACGGCAAGGTTAAAGCAGAGCTTTTGTAAAACTTCAATCGTCTTTAATTTATTCCAAAAGAAAGGTGCTGCAAAATTTTGCTTTGCAGCACCTTTCTTTTTTATGCTACCGTACCTTTTACCGTAATCACTGTTATTCCCGGTGCGGTTTCGCTTGCTGCCGGAACACCTATTACAATGGCACTGCCCTCTGCCGGTAATGTCAGTGTATTCGGTGCTGTCACTGTATATTCGCTTGCCGGAATATCTGCGGTTGTTCCGTCGGTTGTATAAGAAATAGAAGTTATCTTAAATTCCGGCGGTAAAACATCTGTAATCCTTACAGAATCAGCTGCCTGATTTCCGGTGTTTATAAGTGTAAAGGTATATGTCAGGCTATCGCCCGGTATTACACTTTCTCTGTCCGCTGATTTTAGAATTACAACATTAGCCGAAGTTGTAAATTCTATCTCCGCCTGTGCGGTATCTGTCACAGCTTCGCCTGCTGCAGAACCTGCATTTGCCGTCAGCGTTGCTGTATTGGTCACAGTCTCCGAACGTCCCAACGGAGTTGATGACGCATATACTATATTCAGATTTTCTCCCGGCTGAAGAATTACACTTGATGAAAGCGTCAGACCGTTCTCTCCCTGAACCGCTGTTCCGGCAACTGTATCTCCGTTATAGAAAAACCGTGCCGAACCATCCACATACCGAAGAACAGCCGCTCCACCCTGCTCTGCTCCGAGATTATCCGATACACTCGGATTGTATAACGGACCTGCTCCCGTATTCTCTATTTGAAGAATATAGTATGCATCTCCGCCCGCATCAATCGGTGTTACAATCGGTGTCTTTGTCAATGACACAGTATACTCATCAAGTAATGTTGTGACTGTGGTATTAGATACCGCTGTTCCCGTTTCCTCTCCGTAGGTGTAGTTCAACCTTGCCTGATTCGGTAAATTTGTAGGCATAATAATTCCTCCCTTTCAGCATCCCTAATGCTTTTATTTTATGTAGTTCGCTTGCCCGCCTACGGAGTATTTAACGTCGGTTACATTATATATTATGTTTTATAAAAGAAAGATGTTACAGAAATCTTGACAATTATCAAAATAAATGCTATAATACCTATCGAATAGATATACTTTATATTAAGAGGTGCAATATGATTTATCTTGATTATGCCGCAAATACACCTGTTGATGAAAGGGTTTTGCAGGTTTTCTGTGATGAAACAAAAGCTTTTTTCGGCAATCCCAATTCCATGCATTACATGGGCATAGCCGCTAAAGAAAGATTAGATGAATATATTAATAAAATCTGCCGCCGATTTAAATTTGAGGAATGTATTCCGACCTCCGGTGCAAGCGAAGCAAACAATCTTGCATTAAAGGGAATTGCTCATGCATACAAGGAAAACGGCAGACACATAATATCAACTCCGCTTGAGCATTCTTCAGTAAGCGGCGCTTTAACCGCACTTCAGACGCTCGGCTGGGAAATCGATTTAATTAATATTACTCGTGACGGTCAGGTGGACATCGAGCATTTCAAAGAACTTATAAGAAAAGATACAGTACTTGTTTCCATATGCACCGTTGACAGTGAACTCGGAATTATGCAACCGATACATGAAATCGCCGATATTATGAAAGACTACCCAAACAGCTTTTTTCATACAGATGCAACGCAGTCGGTCGGCAAGCTCGATATAGATTTAAGCTGTGCGGATCTTGTGACCTTTACACCTCATAAATTCTACGGTTTAAACGGAAGCGGTGCTTTGCTGAAAAACAAACGCACTGTTTTAAAACCGCTCATTGACGGAGGCATGAGTACAACAATATACCGCAGCGGAACACCGATAGAAGCACAGGCTGCTGCCATGTCCGCTGCACTTGACCTTGCTTATGACGAAATACAGGAAAGAACATCTCATATTGAAGAAATTTCGGCATATATATCGGAGGGGTTGGCAAAATTCCCTCAAATTACATTTAACAAGCGTGAAAAGAGCCTTCCCCATTTTATTAATATAAGCATAAAAGGAATAAAAGCCGCAAAAATGCAGGAAATGCTCAGCAACAACGGAATTTGTGTATCAACAAAATCTGCCTGTTCCGTACCCAATACACCGTCAAGAGCAGTATATTCCATCACACATGACAGAAAAGCGGCTTTGTCATCAATCCGCATAAGCATAAGTCACTTGACAACATATAATGAAGCAGACGAACTGATAAGGACAATGGGAGAAATATTAAATGGAAAGATATCAGGAAATTGAAAGAAGTATAATTAAAACCTACCGCAAAACCATATGGAAAAGGTTTTGTGCTGCAATAGGTAAGTATAAGATGATAAACGAAGGCGATAAAATTGCCGTCTGTATTTCCGGCGGTAAGGACTCAATGCTGCTTGCAAAATGTATTCAGGAAATCCACCGCCACGGGGTAGTAAATTTTGACGTTGAATATCTCGTTATGGATCCGGGATACAATCCGATAAACCGTCAAATCATAGAAAACAACGCAAAGCTTTTAAACATACCGATACATATATTTGAAACAAATATTTTTAACTCGGTTGCCAACGTAGATGACCATCCATGCTATCTGTGTGCCAGAATGAGAAGAGGTTATCTGTATAAGGAAGCTCAAAAGCTCGGATGCAACAAGATTGCATTGGGACATCATTTTGATGACGTAATAGAAACCATTCTTATGGGTATGCTTTACGGTGCTCAAATTCAAACCATGATGCCAAAGCTGCACAGCACAAACCACCCGGGTATGGAACTTATACGTCCGTTGTATATGGTTCGTGAAAAGGATATTATTGCATGGGCAAGAAAAAATGATTTGCAATTTATCCAATGTGCCTGCCGATTTACGGAAAATTGCACAATGTGTGACAATGGAGGCGGCGGTTCAAAGCGTCAGGAAATGAAAAATCTGATAAAGAAATTCCGTCAGACAAATCCGTATATCGATATAAATATTTTTAACAGCGTTCAGAATGTAAACCTATCAACTATCATAGGTTACCACGATAACGAAAAGCAATATAATTTCATGGACGATTATGACGAACGTGGATAATTGAAAAGAGGCTGTCACAAAGCTCAAAGAGTTTTGTAACAGCCCCTTATTTTTTACAATAACTTAATCTTTCTCAAAGCCTGCTCTATATCCGCAATCAAATCATCTGCATCCTCTATTCCTACACTAAATCTGAAAAATCCGTTATGGAACTCATCCGGATATAAATACTGTCTTTCATCGTCCTCTCCCAAGAATACAATCAAGCTTTCATCATGTCCCAGAGATACCGCTGAAGTTATTAATTTAAGCTCACTGACAAATTTATTGTGTGTATCATGGTCTGCCTTTAATCCGAATGAAAGTACTCCGCCAAATCCGTTCTTCATCTGTTTCTTTGCTATTTCATGACCTTTATGCGATTCCAGTCCCGGATATGCAACAAAGCTTACACAGTCAAGTTTCTCCAAATACCTTGCTATTTTCAATGCATTTTCATTATGCTGTTTCATTCTGAGCGGTAAGGTTACCGAACCTCTCATGATAAGCCATGCATTAAACGGACTTATTGTTGCCCCTAAGTTAATTTGTGACTGCGCTCTTACAATATCGAGATATTCTTTCTTTCCGATAATTGCTCCGCCCATTGCATCTCCGTGACCGTTTATATACTTTGTTAAGCTTTCAACCGCAAAATCAGCACCCAATTCAATAGGTCTTTGATTATATGGTGATGCAAATGTATTATCAACAGAAAGCAATGCACCGTTTTCATGAGCAATCTTTGCAATTTCCTCAATATCCGAAATTGCAAGCGTAGGATTTCCCGGTGTTTCTATATGTATCAGCTTTGTATTCGGACGAATAGCCGCCTTGACCGCCTCAAGGTCAGTTGTATCAACAATTGTCGTTTCTATTCCAAACTTTTCATTAAATAACTCATTGAATAAACGATATACAGCTATATATGTAACGCTTGCAAACACAACATGGTCGCCTGTTTTAAGCAAAGCAAAAAACAATCCGGATAATGCGGCAACTCCGCTTGCGAGAGCGACACAGTCCTCTCCGCCCTCAAGTGAAGCAATCCTCTCCTGCAAATATTTCTGATTTGAACCGCCGTTTCTTGTATATAGGCTTTTTTCCGCACTGCTCCAATTCAGACTGCTTGGGTCATACGGAAGTGCATAGCTGTTCGCCATTGTTATAGGTCTTTTTATTGCTCCTGTTTCTCCGTCGGTTTCGTTTCCTACATGAACCGCCCTTGTTTTAAAATCCAATTCCTTTGACATTATTATCCCTGCCTTTCAAAAGTTTAATTTATATTTTAAATTCATATCTTATATTTCCTATCGGTATGCTATGTATTATACATTATTTTTCTTGGTTTGTCAATAGTTTTATTAATTTTTTATTTTTATCTATTTTTGGTGCTGTTTCGGTGCTGTTCTTATGATATAATTTGTTTAGGTTAAATAAATTGCAATATTGCAAAATGTATAATAAAGGAGAAAAGCATGAGAAAAACATTAAGCATTATTTTAGGTACGGCAATAGCTGCTTCAAGCATAACGGCAATAGCTGCCGATACAGATAAAATTACCGTAAACCTTAACGGTCAGGAAATGAACTTCGATGTAAACCCCATCATTGAAAACGGACGTACTCTTGTTCCGTTCAGAGCAATTTTTGAGGCTCTCGATTGTGCTGTTTCATATTCACAAGTTCCGGGAAGCGGTACTCAGCTTGTTGAGGCAAGAAAGGGCGAGGACGTAATTAACATTAATATTACCGACGGTAAGATGGATATAAACGGTTCTGAAATATCACTCGATGTTGCTCCGAAAATAGTTGACGGACGCACCCTTGTTCCTCTCCGTGCCGTTTCCGAGACACTCGGATGTCAGGTAGATTGGTTTGACGATATAAAAACTGTTACAATCCTAAGCAGACGCGGTCAGTATGATATATCTTCGGGACATATTTCAAAGGATATAAAGCTTGACAACTCGGATATAGTCGTTGCACAGATTACTTGCTCATACCCTATAATCAACAATCCGAACAATGACGAATTTATTACAAATATTAATAATTCATACCGCAAGCAGGCAGAAGATTTCATTGCAAATAATGAAAAGGATTTCGGTGAACAGGCAAAGGAAGCGTGTAATGAACAGGGAATCGAAAGTTTCTCTCCATTCTGTTTTGCACTAACATTTGATGTAAACACAAACCGTAACGGAATTGTTTCTTTAACAACACATGAATATATAAACGCTAACGGACCTCACCCGACAGAATTGCTGGAGTCCCATACATATGATATTTCAAACAGGCAGGAGCTTAAGTTAACAGACATTCTCGGAACAGAACAGGACAATGTTGATATAACCGTATACGATTCGTTTATCCAATACCTTGAACAAACAAATCCTAACTTAACCGCAGAAGATACAAAGCAGCTTGAAGAAGAACTTCAAAATGTACATTGGTACTTAACAGACAGCTCACTCATTTTATATTTTAACCAGGAACAAATCGGAGTGTATGCTATCGGCAGACCGTGGCATGAATTAAAACGTACAGAAAATGACAGCAAACTTAATTCATATTTAGCTGATGCCGATGTTGACAAGCTGGAATTTTCACTTGAAGGCAATCCTACAACCGGCGGAATATCCATTTTTGCCTTTTTTAACAATTCGTAATCCGCAAA
>USPO01000108.1 GCA_900556575.1 uncultured Eubacteriales bacterium | reverse complement strand
GGCAGCTCCATTTCTTTTTGCTCCGTCACTGTGTCAAACAATGACATCTGCCCTGCTATATTATCCCTTGCATTTCTTGCACTGCCTTCAATAGCACGCTCATATACTTTTAAAAGCTGAGAACGCTTTATACCCATCGAATCAAAGGCACCGCATTTAATCATACCCTCAACCGCACGTTTATTTACACCCAATACAGCACATCTGTCAACAAAGTCTGAAAAGTTTTTAAATTCTCCGCCGCGTTCTCTCTCCGCCACGATATTTTCAATCATTGCTTTTCCTACATTCTTTACTGCGGACAGCCCGAACCGCACAGCATTACCCTCAACAGAAAAGGTCGCCAATGAATGATTTACATCAGGTCGTAAAACAGATATACCCATTCTTTCACAGTTTGCAATATACTTATTTATTTTGGCAGTTTCTTCTTCGGAAGAAATCAATGCCGCCATAAATTCGACCGGATAGAAAGTTTTTAAATATGCTGTCTGATAGCATATTACAGCATATGCCGCCGCATGAGATTTATTAAATGCATATGATGCAAATGCATCTATTTCATCAAATATTTCTTTTGCGGTTTGTTCATCGACACCGTTCTTTATGCAGCCCTTTATCGAACCATCATCTGAGCCATAAATAAAATTCTTGCGTTCAATTTCCATCTTATCAAGCTTTTTTTTGCTGATAATACGTCTCATCTGATCTGCTTTTCCCATCGAATAGCCTGCCAATGCCCTTACAATATCCATAACCTGTTCCTGATATACCATACATCCATAAGTTACATCAAGAATATTTTTCAAAAGAGGATGCTTGTATGTTACCTCTTTCGGGTTTTTCTTGTTCCTTATATATCTCGGAATCTGCTCCATCGGGCCCGGACGGTATAACGCAATACCTGCGACAATATCTTCGAGATTATCCGGATGAAGCTCCATCATCTTGCTTTGCATTCCAGCACTTTCAAGCTGGAACACTCCGTCCGTATTTCCGGATGAGATAAGTTCATATACCTCTTTTTTATCAAGAGGTATTGTATCCATGTTAAGGTCTATTCCATGAGTATGTTTTACAAGTCTTACGGCATTATCAATAACAGTTAAGTTCTTGAGTCCTAAGAAGTCCATTTTCAGAAGTCCTAAAGCCTCTACCGTATCCTTGGTAAACTGTGTTGCTATAAATCCATCCTTATTCACCGTCAGCGGAATATATTCCACCAAAGGTTCACTTGTTATAACAACACCCGCCGCATGAGTGGAAGTATGACGCGGCAATCCCTCCAATGCCTTTGCCGTATCTATAAGCTCCTTAATATTGCTGTCAGAGTCATACAAAAGTTTTAATTCCGCGGATGTATTCAATGCCTTATCAATTGTTGTATTAAGTTCATTCGGTATCAGTTTAGCTACTCTGTCCACATCTGCATACGGTATATCCAATGCTCTGCCCACATCTCTTATTGCAAGTTTAGCTTTCATTGTACCGAATGTTACAATCTGTGCAACCTGATCCGCTCCGTATTGTTCTACAACATAATCTATAACTTTTTGTCTGCCTGAAGGTTCAAAATCTATATCAATATCCGGCATACTTACTCTTTCCGGGTTTAAAAATCTTTCAAATATAAGATTGTATTTTATAGGATCAATATTCGTTATTCCAAGAGTGTATGCAACAATTGAACCGGCTGCACTGCCTCGTCCCGGTCCGACCGATACACCATGAGTTTTTGCGAAATGTATAAAATCACGGACTATAAGGAAGTAATCGACAAATCCCATGTTCTTAATTACTCCAAGCTCATATTCAAGCCTTTCCTTTAATTCGTCTGTAACCGGATTATAATGCTTTTCTAAACCATCATAACAAAGCTGTTTTAAGTATTCAAATGCATCCATTCCTCCGGGCACCTTAAATGTAGGCAAATGATGTGCACCAAAATCCAGTTCAACATTACATCTCTCTGCAATTTTTGCAGTATTTTCTATTGCCTCCGGCACATAGGAAAAAAGAGTCTCCATTTCTTCCGGTGATTTTATATAAAATTCCTCAGTTTCAAATCTCATTCTATTCGGATCGTTTACGGTCTTTTCCATTTGAATACACATTAGTACATCTTGATACTTTGCATCTTCTTTAGTAAGATAATGTATATCATTGGTTGCAACCAATCCGACTCCTAACTCCTCAGAAAGTTTTCTCAGCATGGGAATGATTTTCTTTTGATCAGCAAGTCCATGGTCTTGAATTTCAAGAAAATAATTATCTTTTCCAAAAATATCAACATATGTTTGGGCCGTTTCTCTGCCCTTTTCATAGCCCGAATCAAGCAATGCACGAGGCACCTGTCCGGCAATACACGCAGATAAAGCAATTAGTCCCTCATGATATTCTTTAAGTAAATCCAAATCAACACGCGGCTTATAATAAAAGCCATCAATATTTGCTCTGCTTACAAGGTACATAAGGTTTTTATAACCAACCTGATTTTCAGCCAGCAATATCAAATGATAATTTCTATTATCTATTCCATGCACTTTATCAAATCTTGTGCGAGGTGCAACATAAACCTCACAGCCTATGACAGGCTTTATTCCCTGTGCCTTACATTCCTGCCAAAACTCCGCAACGCCAAACATATTTCCATGGTCTGTAATAGCACACGAATTCATTCCAAGTTCCTTAACACGGGAAACAAGCTTTTTTACCGACGCTTCGCCGTCAAGAAGGCTATATTCTGTATGGGTATGCAGATGACAAAATTCCATTTTTTCTTCCCTCACTTTCTTTGGTGTATTAAACTTAATCTATATTATTATATCATATCTTCAGACATTTTACAAGGGTATGAATATAAAAACTTTGCAATATTGCATTAAATTTCGGTTAAAATTAAAATCAGTGATATTTATAATGAAATAGAATAACAATTGCCGCAAAAAAATGAGGCTGTCACAAAACTCTTTAAGTCCTGCAGCAGCCCCGTCTTCATAATTCGTATTAATTTTCAAACCGTCCATTCAAAAGCACCGCATTGGTATTATTACTTATCCTTTCATAGCCGGCCTCAAACTTTTCCCACTTTCCACGGCACAAATAATATTTAATGTCGTTTGTATATGTTCCCGATACTCCAAGCACTCCGCCGTTATTAACAAGTACGCTGTTTTCCTCCGTATCATACACCGAAAGCTCAATTCTTCCGTTTCTGTAGCCCTCACGATATACCGTATAATTAGTGCCTGTCCTCGGTATTTCCGGCAATGTGAGCCTGCCCGAATTTGTTATTGTATTCAGCAGTCTAAGCATTGTTATTTCTGACTGAATTACCGTATAATCTCCCTTTGCATCAAAGATATTTCCGTCCCTGCCTTTCATGACTCCGTATTTAAAGCAAGCTTCCACACCGTTTCTTGCCCATTCCGATATGCTTTCCGCATCACTGTATTCAATATCCTTCGTTTCGGAAAGTCCGGCAAGCTTCAGTATTCTTGAAAGCAGCACCGCCGCTTCCTCTCTTGTTATTGTACTTTCGGGCTTAAAGCTTCCGTCCTCATAGCCCTTTATTATTCCAAGCTCCGCAAGCTGCCTTATTTCACTCTCATCGGTATCCTTAAAGACTATATCAGTTGTCTGCGGCAGCTCCGCAATTTTATAATACCTTATTAAATTTGCGGCAAGTCCGGCAAAATCCGCTCTTGTAACAGCCGAATTCTGTTCTGCCGTTATGCCGTCGCCAAGTCCGTATGCCTTGAATAATTCAAAATCATCCGCCGCCCATTCCGGCACTGCTCCGTTTACCGATATTTCAGACTTTTTAACCTCTTTAATCGGTTTGATATGTTTCTGCTCCTGATGCTCCGGCAATGCGCTCAGGCTTTCCTTTCTGTATGACAGCCCATCCTCGGACGAATATATTTCATTATTTACAAGCTGCACATACAGTCTTCCGTTATTAAAGCTCATGCCGACAGGCATTGTGCTAAAGCTGAAATGTCCCTTTACATTGAAATCATCGTCCAATACATATACATGAGGTACAAGCCACCATGCACCGTAAAATGATGACGGCTGACTGTCGAAATCACACCATCTCAATGCATAATACCTGCCGCAGTCAAGTATTTCATAGCTGTCAAGTGTTCCGTCAAAGGCGGCAAGAGTTGAAGCGGATAATTTATCCTTGTAATCAGACAAATGCTTTCCCGTAAGCATCGGCGCTTCCTTATAGGATTTATGCTTTTTTAACACCGTTTCAAAATCAAGTGTTTTCTTACTGTCATGTATCACAAATGCATTTCTTATTCCTCCGTTATAGTTTACGGGCAAAATTACATTTACCGAAAATTCGGTCGTCTTTCCCGCCGGAAGCTCTACCGCTGACATTATATCCTGCTTGTATTCGGAGGATGCTCTCTTTGTAAATGCACTTGAACTTTCCTTTCCGTCCGTATTGGTATATACTAATATATTGGACTGCGTTGTAGGTTCATATGTAAAATATCGTGTACTCGTGCTATTATTTGTTACCGATAAATTATAGGTATATGTAACTCCGTAATTTCCTAAATTTGTGGCATAACCGTTTACATTATCCGCCGCCGTTATTTCATAATTTGGCTTATATGTATCCGCTCCGCTTGTTCCCGGCTGACCTTCATATTTATGTGTATCCGTATGATGAGTATCAAATCTCCAGATGTCATCACGCTCCGACTGCGGGACCTTGCTTCCGTAGTATGCAAGCTTATTTTTATCCCTATATGTAAACTGCAGCATTCCGCTTTCGTCCGCAAGCGACTTTGCCCATGGGTCATCAAGAGCTGAAATATGAGTTATCAAGTCATAATTGATTACTCCGTTCGGTGCATATTGATTATGCATTTTTACGGGAAGATAATCCCCGTCCTTTACACTGTCATCTATTGTATAGCTCAAATCTGCCTCAACCTGCGGCAATGTATCCGCTATACCCTTAATTGTCCTATCATAGCGTACAATTCCGTTTTCGGCATTCTCGGGCATTTCCGAACGGTCGCCGAGCTTTCCGTTTGAACGGAAGGCACATACATTCACATTCATTGTTCCCGACTTGATTTCAAGCACAGCCTGCATATGTACGGGTCTTCTCCAATGAACAACAGAATAATTCGGTATATATTCGCTTATCCACTTTGTTTCGGACGCTTTAACCGTATTTACTTTATTTTCGCCGTTCCAAGGATAATAATCTGTGCCGTCAATATCAATGATGGATTTATTCATAGCTGCCACACAGCAGTCGAACAGCCCCCATTGAGGCTCTTTTTTGAATATATTTCCGTTTTCATCATAATAGGCACTGCCCTTAGTAGTCTGAAAGCCTATATTGCTTAATGTATACTCACACTCACCGCCTACCGGAGTTAATTCCACATCAAGTTCCATGTCCTTCGATACCTGCTCGCCGGCAGTTGTCATTCCGGTGAAATTATAATGTGATAAATAAATGTAATACTTGCCCAGTCCGAGACTGTCATTGTTCATGACATATCTCGGCTTTTCGTTTCCGTTCATAAGTGTATAGCTGTCTATTGCCTCCGGATTATTGCAATAAATAAACTTTCCGCCTCCGATAGGCGTAAATTCAAGTTCAGGTGCATTATCTGCACTGTAATCGGCATATGCACTTACTCCCGCAAGCATTGCGATGCTTAACGCTGCCGCTGATACGGCGAATATTCTTGCTGCTTTCATATTCTGTTCTCCTTTTATCCCTTATTTTTTATAGCCTTATTTTATCTCTCCGCATGGAATAAGTCAATAGCTTTTGCATGAAATACCGTCAAGAACGCATGAAATACCATTCAGACTCACATCGACATTAACGTACCAATCTTAATCACTCACCCACCGCATAGCATGCCTTTCCGCAAAAGGCTATTCCGTATTTCAGCACTTCTCTGTATCCGTCCTCTCGCACCTCTTCATCATAGTGCCTGTCATTTATCTGCT
>USPO01000107.1 GCA_900556575.1 uncultured Eubacteriales bacterium | reverse complement strand
CTTGTATTATAAGACAACGGAAAGTCTGTTCCTGCTTGTTGTATTCTATCTGATAATCCTTCTTCCGGTTTCAATTGTCGGACACATTATCGAGAGGAGGCTGCGTTATGCCGGATTTGGGTCTTGATGTTCTCTTTAAAGGAACAAATATGCTTAGACTGCTTGGCGGCTTATGGGCAGCCTTGAAAATAAGTTTAGTGTCGGTTGCGATATGTATTCCGCCGGGAATTTTTTTCGGTGTACTTATGACCGGCAAAAATAAAGTCATAAAAGCTATACTTAATGTATATCTTGAATTTATAAGAATCATGCCGCAATTGGTTTTGCTGTTTCTGGTGTACTTCGGAACAACGAGAGCTTTCGGATGGGATTTATCCGGCGAGGCGGCATCTGTAATAGTATTTTCGGTATGGGGGGCGGCGGAAATGAGCGACCTTGTAAGAGGTGCGTTGATTTCCATTCCGAAGCATCAGTATGAAAGCAGTGAATCACTTGGCTTTACAACCGCACAGACATACTTTTATATAATAATACCGCAGGCGGTACGACGTCTTATACCGCTTTCGATAAATCTTATAACACGAATGATTAAGACAACAAGTCTTATTCTTATAATCGGTGTAATAGAGGTTTTAAAGGTAGCACAGCAGATTATCGAGGCAAACAGAAGTGCAAGTCCGAATGCCGCATTCGGAATATACCTCACGGTATTTGTGCTTTACTTCATTGCTTGTTTCCCGATAAGCCTGTTATCGAGGTACCTCGAAAAACGCTGGAGTTAAGCACTGCCCTTTGGCAGACCGTGACAAAACGGGCATTACTCAATATAAAATTATGAAAGGATGCAGATAGGTGGCAGAGGAAATATTAAAAATAGACCACATAACCAAAAGCTACGGTGACAAGGTAATATTAAATGACCTCAGCCTTACGGTTCATAAGGGAGAGGTAATAGTTGTTATCGGTCCGTCGGGCTGCGGTAAATCGACATTACTGCGATGTATTAACGCTCTCGAACCGATTCAAAGCGGAGAAATAACGCTTGACGGCGAGAGAATAGAAGCAGGGAAAAAGAACAAGTCTGAGCTAAGACGAAGAATAGGAATGGTATTCCAGAACTATGAACTTTTCCCGCATATGTCGGTGCTTGACAATGTGATGATTGCACCGATAAAAGTACAGAAAAGAGATAAAGCTGAGGTTAAGGAAGAAGCACTTCAGCTGTTGGATAGGGTAGGATTAAAAGACAAAGCGGACTCGTATCCACGTCAGCTTTCCGGAGGACAGAAACAGCGTGTTGCTATAGTAAGAGCATTATGTATGCATCCGGAAATATTGCTTTTTGATGAAGTTACGGCGGCTCTCGATCCCGAGATGGTAAGAGAGGTATTGGACGTAATGATGAGCCTTGCAAAGCAGGGAAGAACAATGCTTATCGTAACTCATGAAATGCAGTTTGCAAGAGCGGCGGCGGACAGAGTAGTATTTATAGATAAAGGGCAGATAATCGAGGAAGCACCTCCGGAGGAGTTTTATGAAAATCCGAAAACCGAGAGAGCAAAGCAGTTCCTCAATATGTTTGAATTTTAATTTGATTTATTTAATTGAAATATTGAAAGAAGGTAATTATAATGAAGAATTTAAATAAGATTATAGCAGCGGCAGTAGCATTAACAATCGGTGCATCATTGGCAGGCTGCGGAACATCGGCAAATAACACAGCAAGTACATCAAATTCATCAAACGGAGATAAGAAGGTTTACCGTACACTCGATGAGATTAAGGAAAGCGGAAAGATTAATATCGGTGTATTCTCGGATAAGAACCCGTTCGGCTATGTGGATGAGAATGGTGAATATCAGGGATATGATATATATTTCGCAAAGAGATTGGGTGAAGATTTAGGTGTTGATGTAAACTTTGTATCAACAGAGGCAGCAAACAGAATTGAATATCTCCAGACAGGAAAGGTTGATTTAATTCTTGCAAACTTCACTGTAACAGATGAACGTAAGGAAGAGGTAGATTTTGCACTTCCGTACATGAATGTATCATTAGGTGTCGTATCACCGGAGAGCAGTCCGATAACAAGCCTCGATGACTTAAAGGATGACCAGCAGGTAATTGTAATTTCGGGTACAACGGCTGAAACATACCTTACACAGAATAAGCCGGACGTAAAGCTTCAGAAGTACGATTCATATGCAACGGCAAAGAACGCACTTGAAAATGGAAACGGTGTTGCATGGGCAAACGATAACACAGAGGTTATTGCATTCGCACTTCAGAACCCGGGCTATACCGTAGGTATTCCGGAGCTTGGAAGCAAGGATACAATTGCACCGGCTGTATCACAGGGCAACACAACATTGCTTGATTGGGTAAACGAAGAAATTAAGTCACTCGGCAGTGAAAACTTCTTCCATAAGGATTATGAGGAAACACTTGCTGACACATATGGTCTTGATTATGAAGACAGCCTTGTTGTAGAAGGCGGAGAAAGCAAATAATAAAAAATTGTGCTGAATGGTTTATGGAGGCTGTTGCAAAACTCAAAGAGTTTTGTGACAGCCTCTGTTTTTTGGTATGATTTCCGGCATATAGCTGTCGGTTACGGTGTTGATATATGTACGAAAGCAAATACTAACCACTTATCCACGCTTTTTTTGTTAAAAACAATAAAATGTTGCATAACCTCTTGAATTTACGTCTGCTATGTAGTATAATAGTTCGTGCGGGTGGTATTCATCGTGAAACTGCACCGGATTGTAAATCGAGAGCGTACAATTGACAATGGTAATATCGCATATGAGGAGGCGGTACTATCAGAGTAGGATTTATTGGTGCCGGAAAAGCCGGCTGTTCTCTTGCGGGATATTTTATTGAATGCGGAGTGACGGTGTCAGGCTTGTACGGCAGAAGCGGAGTTCCGGAGGGATTTCCGAAATTTGAAACAGCGGACGAGGTTTTTAAAAATAGTGATATTATTCTTATGACCGTTACCGATACAGCTATAAGCGAGGTATGGAACAGATCTGATAAAGAACAATTCAATAACAGCAATAAAATTTTGTGCCATTGCAGCGGCTCTCTTTCATCTGAAATTTTCACGCAGGCAGACTCTTCAAGAGTATGTTCTGTCCATCCAATGCTTGCATTCCCAAGCAAAAATGTTCCGGCAAAAACTATTAAAAATGCCTTTTTTACAATAGAGGGCGGAGAAATGGCCTTAGATGCCGTAAAAGAATTATTGGATATTTGCGGCAATCCTTATAGGGAAATTAAAGCTGAAAACAAGGTTAAATATCATGCTGCGGCTTGTTTTGCGTCCAATTTTATGACCGCTGCTTGTGCAGAGGCTTTTTTGCTTATGCGTGAGTGCGGATTTAGCGAGGACGAGGCAAGGAGGGCAATGACTCCGCTTATTATGGGAAACGCTAATAATATTTGTACAAGAGGTATTGAGCAGTCGCTTACAGGTCCGGTATCGCGCGGTGATGCATTGACCGTTGAAAAGCATATGAAAGCACTCAACGGAAAAGGCTTGAAAATGTATAAAGCTTTGTCGGCTGAATTGGCCGAATTATCGGAACATGAGGAAATATTAAGTATATTGGAATAATTATCTCGAAAATGAGAGGGTGCTGCAGCAAAATGCACAGACCGCATAAAGCGAGTTCGCTCTATGTGTTCTGCACTGTTTTTCTACAGCATCTTAGGTGCCGAATAAACGGCGGATTGGAGTAAAACGTGAAAAAGACAACAACGAAATTAGCGGCAATGAAGCAGAACGGAGAAAAGATAACTATGCTCACTGCCTATGATTATACAACAGCGTCACTTGTTGATAAGGCAGGGATAGATACAATTCTTGTCGGCGACTCACTCGGAATGGTAATGCTCGGCTATGACACTACAATTCCGGTTACAATGGAGGATATGATAAGCCACGGTGCGGCGGTAGTAAGAGGTGCGAAGGATACCTTTGTTATTGTTGATATGCCGTTCATGTCATATCAGACCTCAATTTATGATGCAGTGACAAATGCAGGAAGATTAATGAAAGAAACACAATGTCAGGCAGTAAAGCTTGAGGGCGGAGTGAAATTAAGGGAACATATAAGAGCAATAGTTGATGCCTCGATTCCTGTTGTGGCACATATAGGAATGACACCGCAGTCAGTAAATGCATTCGGCGGATTTAAGGTGCAGGGAAAGAACTATGATGCCGCAAAGCAGCTTATACTCGATGCAAAGGCTGTTGAGGAAGCCGGAGCATTCATGGTGGTGCTTGAATGTGTTCCGGAAAAGCTTGCTAAGCTTGTATCGGAAAGCATTTCAATTCCGACAATAGGAATAGGAGCGGGAGCAGGCTGTGACGGTCAGGTGCTTGTATATCAGGATATGCTCGGTATGTATCCGGACTTTACACCAAAGTTTGCAAAAAAGTTTGCGGATTTGGGAAATGAAATGGTAAATGCGTTCAAAGCATACTCGGATGAGGTAAAAGCAGGTACTTTTCCGTCGGAGGAGCATGGATTTAAGATAGATGATGAGATAATCGAAAAGGTTAAGACGTTTGCTTGATTGGAGGAATATAGAGATGAAAATTGTAAAGACAGTTGAAGAAGTAAGAGAAATAGTTAAAGGATGGAGAAGAGAAGGCTTATCGGTAGGCCTTGTTCCTACTATGGGTTATCTTCACGAAGGGCACAAGAGCCTTATAGTTAAGGCAGCGGCACAAAATGACAGAGTGGTTGTAAGTGATTTTGTCAACCCAACTCAATTTGGACCTAATGAGGATTTTGAAAGCTATCCGAGAGATATTGAGGCAGATGCAAAGCTTTGCGAGGAGGCAGGAGCGTCGATTATATTTAATCCGGAAGCATCGGAAATGTATGATGAGCCGCTTTGTTTTGTGGATATGGATAAGATTACAAAGGTTCTTTGCGGTAAAACAAGACCGATACACTTCAAGGGTGTATGCACCGTTGTTTCAAAGCTGTTTAATATAGTAACTCCGGACAGAGCGTATTTCGGTCAAAAGGACGCACAGCAGCTTTGTGTTATTAAGAAAATGGTTAAGGACCTTAACTTTGGAATAGAGATTGTAGGCTGCCCTATCATTCGTGAAGAGGACGGACTTGCAAAGTCGTCGAGAAATACATACCTTAGTGCAGATGAAAGAAAGGCCGCATTATGTCTTTCACGTTCATTAAAGCTTGGTAAAGAAATGATTGATAACGGTGAAAAGGATGCAAAGAAGGTTGTAGCCGCAATCAAAGCGGAAATCGAAAAAGAGCCGCTCGCAAAGATTGATTATGTTGAAATGGTTGATTTAAATAAACTCGAAACACTTGACGAAGTAAAGGCACCGCTGCTTACGGCTATGGCAGTTTATATCGGAAAGACAAGATTAATCGATAACTTTATTATCGAATAATCACGGAAAGGATTACTATATATGAATATAACAATGCTAAAGGGAAAAATTCATCGTGCAGCAGTAACGCAGGCGGAGCTTGATTATGTGGGTTCGATAACCGTTGATATAGATTTGCTCGATGCTGCCGGAATTTTGGAGTACGAAAAGGTTCAGATAGTTGATGTAAACAACGGAGAACGATTTGAAACCTATACTATTGCCGGAGAACGCGGTTCGGGAGTTGTTTGCTTGAACGGTGCGGCGGCAAGATGTGTACAGAAAAATGACAAGGTAATTATAATGGCATATTGCGAGATGACTCCTGAGGAGGCAAAATCACACCGCCCGAAAGTGGTATTTGTGGGAGAGGAAAATAAGATTGACTCGATTACAAGCTATGAAAAGCACGGTCAGATAAAATAATGTTATAAATTGGAGCAATGCTACTGTTTTGATTGAAGGAAGCATGACTTGCGATATATTTTAATTTAAATTTATGTTATAGGTAGGGGATGCAGCAAAATGCACAGACCGTATAAAGCGAGTTCGCTTTATACTACGAACGAAACGAACCCCTCGACGTACCACCGTACGCCTTCGGGCAAGGGGCT
>USPO01000106.1 GCA_900556575.1 uncultured Eubacteriales bacterium | reverse complement strand
TGCGACAACTAATACATATCCATTATATATTCAAAAGTGGAAAAATAAGAATTATACACCTATATTATCGGGAGCAGGATGCGGTGCAATTCGTCAGAATGGACGTTTTATTCTTTCGTACAAACCTACATACGATAAATTCAGAGCAGCGGTACGTAATGCAATTGAAGAGGTCAAGGACGGTGTTTCTGCAATTTCTCCGCTGAGCGTAATAGTTGTTGCTGGAATTTCGGGAGGTACCGGAAGCGGAACGTTTATTGACGGTTCGTATATTATCCATGATATTTGTGAACATGAACTTCATTTAACAGAATATGCGGTATCTGGCTATTTGTTCCTTCCGGATGCACAGTTCGGCGTTAAGGGAATAGTAGAGGATGCATTGCTGATGAACGGTGCAGCGGCATTGAAAGAGTTGGATTATTATCTGAATCTTGAAAAGGTCAATGGGGTATATAAGTGGCCGTTCAGTGAGGGCAAAGAGAGAGATAAGAGAAACAATATATATAAATTCTGTACGCTGGTTTCAGGCACGACCACAGCCGGAATGGTTGGCGGAGATATAAAGGGAAGGGCGAAAAAGGTTTTGGTTGAAAATGTACT
This sequence comes from uncultured Eubacteriales bacterium, assembly GCA_900556575.1. GTDB lineage: Bacteria > Bacillota > Clostridia > UBA1381 > UBA1381 > UMGS1958. The sequence continues at coordinate 5,440 of USPO01000106.1, read as the reverse complement.
TTCGCTTATTACTGCTGGTCATATGAAAGATGCAAATGGAAATGAAGTTCAGGTACTTTCATCATTCCAGGATAACATGATCAGTCACTTGAATACATGGTTCTCCGGAAAAGGAGCGGATACCAATATGTATCCGAGAAGTGCGAACTATTGTTATAGCGTTATGGGCTTTGGTTCAGCTAAAATACCTGTTGATGCGATTATGTCGTATGTTGCATATAGTATGTTTGAGCAGGTACTGAGTGAATATAAAAAAATTGGAAATGTTACTCAAAAAGACGTAAAAGATTGTCTGAATTTTGGCATAACTGATAAAGATTCAATAATCAGTAAGTTTAAAAATAAAATAAAGTTAAATAAAATAACAACAGATAAAAAAGATAGACCAAGCCCCAATTCTATGAAAAAGAGGGATGAGAAGTTCAATGCATATAAACGCAAGCTTTTGAGTTCTTACCAGAATAAATATAATAGTTTGGAGTTAAGTTTAAAGCAAATAAGTGCGGATTTGAAGGATGAGCTGTCTAAAGAAATGATGGATAGATTAGATACCTATTTTAAGAGTAATAACGAATCGGGTGGTCCGTATTATGTATCTAAGCTTATTTCATCAAGGAAAATGGATGGCGGATGTGCCGGTATAGTTGAAAGTTTAAATGAATTAAAAAAGGAACTTTATGCTGACCAGTCAAAAGATAATGAAAAGTTTTTAACGCAAGATTTAGATGCTATGATTAATGAAAGGGCTTCAAAGGTAGATGGAGGATTATTTGGTTTAAATAAAGAAAGTTCAGATAAGGCCTGCGATGATATTGAAGATACAGTATATAAATATTTTCAGTATAGTATGAAGATAAAATCATATTGCGAAGAAATAATTCAAGGCTTAATAGAAGATGTAAATAAACAGAATGATAAGATATTCTCAATTTATACCGAAGTATTTGATTATGTGAAGGATATACTTAAGAACAATTCAAGTCTTGTGGTTAATACGAATATGACAACGAATGATTCACAAACAGTATATAGTGTCGATGTTGTAAATCTTAATGAGGCAAATAAAGATGCACGAAGATTGAAAGAGTGCCTGAATGATTATATAAGCGAGGAGTTTATAGATAAATTTAAAACTAAGTTTTCTGAGCTTATTTCTGAGCCTGATATAATGAAGAGGATGACATCAGACGATGGCTATTTTGATGCGTATTCTGAGATTGTTAAATCGTTTGATGCGGTTCTTGATAACTTTTATCAGCAGGCGATAGAAAGGTTTATACTGGCATATTATTCAGAGACAGAAGTTAGTGCAAAAGATATAGATGAATTGCTTGATACCGGAGAGGATTATGCAGAAAGAAGAAGAGAAATTCTTGATAAAGCAGCTAAAAATATATTCGATAGATTAAGAAACAGCGCAATGCCGTTATGCCAAGTTACTGGCGGAGTATCGTTGAATGATTTTGCGGCAAGCAAAGCGTATATTACATGCCCGGACGGTGCTGTTGAGTTGTATAACGCAATTAAGAGAGTTGTTGCAGCCAACGGCAGTGCCGGTGTTACAGTGTGTACAAAGAAGAATGCAAGTTCTATTGATTATGTCACAAATTATGCTTGTATACCGATTGCCATGATAGCAAGAACAAAAGATGCTGATATTGTATATACAAGATCTATAAATGCAAATACCAAGGGTTTGCATTTAAATGAAGCGGGGGAAGAGAACTGGACAAGACTTCCGAGTATATTCCCGCGTGAAATGTGGGTTAAGAGCGGAGATGGCTATGTAAGCAATGTTGAAATAGCAGCACTTGCAAAGGTTGAGGAAGCTGTAAATAAAGCATTTAAATACGGCATGATTATACATGATGATTCGATAGGAAGCAATGCTTATTATACAAGACTCATAGATTATGATAAAACTATAAATAATCCTCTTGTAATAGAAAGAGACGAGAGAATCAAGGAAATAATATCGGGCAGTTTTGAGAGAGGTATAGCCGCTGTAAAGTCAGATACACCGTCAGAAGAAATGCCGCTCCTTATGCCGGATGTAGTATTTACAAAACAGCCTATTGCGGTTAATGATTCATGGGGCTTTACGAATTTCGCTGATGATCCGGAGCAGTATAATATTAAGTTGTATTACAGAAAGAATTATGATGCACTTCTTAATCTTGAGAAGAATTTTGAGCTTATTGATGATTTTCTTGCTAAGGCAGAAGAGCAGAAAGCAAAACTTCAAGAGGAGGAAGCTAAAAAGGCAGAAAGAGATAAGATACTTCATGGATTTGATGAGGCAGTCAGCCAGTTTGTTAAGCTTGTAAAAACAAGATTGGTATATAATGTTACGGCAGAAGATAGATGGAAGTATTTAGAGGGTGATGTCGAAAAAATGCTTTACTATTATGGTCTTGCAAATTCATTTGAAAAAATATATGGAAACTATTTTGTATTCTATACATTCTGGAAAAAAGTTGACAAGGATACAAGAGATTTAATGGTAAAGGAAGCAACAGAATTATCCATGAATGGAAATGTTGTAAACGATCAGATTTTAAGTGATACTAAGCAGCTGCTTACAGCAGACTTGGAGAAGAAGTTAATGTCTAACGGAGATGAATATTGCTTAAATAGGGAGTTGAATATTGATAAAATCAATCAGAAGGCACAGCAATATGCTGAAAAAGGATATTTTGACGCACTTTCGGATGAAATTTCAACACCGTACTCAATTCTAAGGTATTTCTACTATAAGCTTAGAGAAGAACTTTAAAATATGATTTTGAATAAGAACAGCCGTGAAAGGCGGCTGTTCTTTATAATAAGGAGAATTGAAATGATTGTAGATAATAGAGATATAAGAATGGTAGTTCGTGAATTTAGCCGCGGTATTTCACTTAAGGCATTTGCAGGACATTGTAATAATTCAATCTATATATATGTAGGTAAAAAATCAAGCGATTTATCAGTGTTGAAAGAAAGAGTTTCACAGTTTAGAGAGGATACTCTTGTGCAGAAGACAATGCATGAGAAGAACTATGTGATAGATATACATGATAATGAAGGTAATGTAGATGAGGCTCTAAAGGATGCAATCAAAAGTTTTCAAAATAACGATCTTATAAGTGCGGCTAACGGAAGTAGTGTAGATGTTTACATAATAACCGATATGAATGATGAAATATATAAGGACCTTGATGTAGAGAAATTTGTCGGTGATTTGTCGGTTTTTCAGAATGACGTAAGATCTATGGGTATCAGAATACGATATATTTGTATAGGGATTATAAATTTATCAAGAATTAAAGAAGCAGATGAGTTTGAATATGGAAAAAAGGCAAGAGAATTTCTGATGAAGCTTATTCAAAGCACAGCTAATTCAAAAATTCTTCATATACCGAGAATGGTCAATGACAAAGATTTGTATTTTACATCAAAAACAGTCGCATTTATAACGCTGATGATATCATTGGGACGAACAGAGCATATGTTGAATGATGTTGATACGGTTGATGAAAATGGATATACATGGACAACGATATCATTGTATGAAAGCAATATACGTGCTTTCATGGTATACAAGCTGTGCATTTCGCTGCTTGAACATCATACGGAAAAAGGAACAAAAACAACGATAGCCAATGATGTATCTGATAATATAGGAGAAATTATTGACGAAGAAATAATGAATGCACGGGGAGAATTGATGAAGGGGATAAGTGCGGATGATTCAAAAAGAATACCATACCTTCTCGAAAAAAAGGAAGAAAAAATAGACAAAAAAGTGTTTTTGTTTATAAAAAAGAAAGAGTCGGTTGAAGTTGTATCTCCTGTAAGAAGTGCGGCAGAAACAGCAATGAATGATTTGGAAAATATTCACAAAAGGATAATAACGAAAAACAGCGAAAAAGTTATTACAAATGAAAATATGCAAAAGATAGCGGCAAAGATTGTAAAAAAATGTGAAAGACTTGACGATATAGGAATTATTCCAAAAGTTATTGATCAAAGGCTTATCGACAGAAGAAGTGAGTCGAGAGTTTTTTGCAGTGATATAGGTAAGTATGATGAAGGTTACGAGGATATTGTAAATACGCTTGGGGAAAATTCGAAATATGAATTTTGTGATGCTTTGTATAAATATGTAAGCGAAAAAGAGGATGAATTAAAAGAGGAAATAAATTCTTATGATATATCGTTGATAGGAAAGTTAAACAATGCAATGGGAATGATATTTAAGTCAATAAAAGCAGAATTTGTAACATCTGCAATTAAAGAGAATGCACCGCTCGGATGCAGTATAGATGAACTTCTTAATTGTATTGATTTAGAAAAGGTGGATAATGAAATAGAAGATAATACAGACTTTGAAAAAGTGCTGAAGGAATATGTAGAAGGTGTTGTGGAAGGAAATGAAGCCTCAGTCCGAACATTTAATGGATGTGTTCCTACTGCTGGTGCATCGTTGTTTACACTATATCTGGATAGACATCCGGGAATAGATATTAAGGATATATCTATAAACGAGGATAAAGAAATGTATAGAAAAAATGTAATACAGCTTTTGCAGTATGTGAAATGTGATAAAGAGGCATCGAAAAGTCTGCCTTATTTTAAGCCGTAAAATGAATTGAAGATGTCGGGAGAGTTTTAGCATTTTTGATTGAAACGCAGTCGGAATTACAGAACAGTATATGTCCGGCAATATATGAAAAAGGAGCAAAACAAAATGGCTGAAATAGAGATGAAAGTAATAAATACCAAAAGCAGAGCGGAAACGACAGTCGTTTTAACTTTAGGAAACGATATAAAGGAGAAGTTTAATAGCAGCATAGAAAATAAGACTAATAAATTCTATATAAGATACCGCAAGGAAGCGGATAACTCCGGTGATTGGAACGATAAGAGAATAACAAAGGACGATAGAGTAAATTTGGAAAAATTCAGAATAAAGAATTTCGCAAAGGCAGAAGAAAGAGATTTTTATGTTATACAGCTTGTATATAATTCTGATGAGGGAGATGAAGTAATAGCCGAGTCTGTCAGTTTTATCGGAGTGCCGTATAATGTAAGAATATTGGTAAGACGGGGAACGGTGGAGAAGCTTGGAAACGGATATAAAATAATAATAAATTCGGAATGTCCGTTTGGACGTGATAATATTTATTATACTTTTAAAGGAAGAGAAGATATAAAATATATTATGCCGATAGATATACCCGCAGAAGAAGATACGGTATTTTTTGTTAAGGGCAGTGAAGAACCTAAAGTTGAAGTTGCGGCAAGCAAAAAATCATATATAAATTTAGAAATTAATTAAAGAAAAGAGGAAAGGGAAAAATGTTTGATATACATTGTCCGGTATGCGGAGAATTAATAAAAAAGACCAACTATAAAAAGTCAATAGGTAAAATGCAAAAAAGCAAAAAAATTTTGC
>USPO01000105.1 GCA_900556575.1 uncultured Eubacteriales bacterium | reverse complement strand
TAGTGCTCCCCTTTAACCTTCGGGAGCTTATTTTCAATCGTTATGTTATTAAGCTGTTGATCTATCTCGCTATAATCACTGCAGCCCGCAAACAGCAGCAGTGTCACAAGAGAGGCAGCTATTATAAAAAGCTTTCTTTTCACTCGTTCTTCCCCTCTTATACATTCTGACTGTTGTCCGCATTTTCGGCAGCCGCATTTTCAGAATTAAATTCCGGATTTGGCTTCAAATTTTGAACAGCATTTGTCTGCTCCGGAGACATCTCCGCCTTTTCGCCGTATTCTCTGCCGCCGTAGCGATAGTTGTATCTGTAATTATATCTATAATTATACTTATAACCCTTTCCATAGCCGCCGTAGCCCTTGCTGCGGTAACCGCTGTATCCGCCGCCGGCTGCTTCAACGTCATTTACAAAGAAACCAAGAACCTTTGCTTCAGCTATGTTCAGAAGATTGATTGCATGTTCTATACTTTCATGATTTGTATATCCCTCACGGACAATCATAACAAGACCGTCAACAAACTTTGACAATGCTGCCGCATCCGTTACGACCGTTACCGGCGGAGTATCTATAAATATATAATCATACTTTTGCTTTAATGTATCAATCAAATCGCCCATTGCAAGCGATGAAAGAAGTTCGGCAGGATTAGGCGGGATTGAACCCGATGTAAGTAAATCCAAACCTGTTCTTATATCTCTGAACACCGCCTCGTCAAACCTCATCTGCTTTGAGAGAACAGTTGAAAGACCGTTGTTCTTGACAACGCCGAGATACTGATGTATTCTTGGCTTTCTCAAGTCACCGTCGATGAGAAGCACTTTGGCACCTGTCTGTGCAAATGTTATTGCAAGGTTAATTACAGATGTTGTTTTTCCCTCGCCCGGATTTGCACTTGTTACGGCAATAACCTTACATCCGTTCTGAACAGCGCCCGAAACAGAGAAAATTATATTTGTTCTTGCTGTTTTATATGCCTCCTGAATAACGAAAGCTGTTTTTTCATTTAATATAGCCTGCTGGCTCTGCCTAAGAGTTACAGCCTGTACTTCTTTTTCCTTTTTTTTGTTTTTACCAAAATTCAACATAATACTTCCCTCCCAAATCACATTTCATTAAGGTTCGGAACCTCACCGAGAATAGGAAGTCCATATTTTGAGCTAAGCTCTTCAGAGCTTTTAACACGAGTATCAAATATATTAATCAAGAATATGATAAGTGCCGCAAGAGCTGCACCTGCCACAAATCCGATAAGTCCTTTTTTAAGCGAGTTACTCGGAAGAGGTGTGGTACTTTCCTCTGCATTATTAATAAGCTTAACAGAACCGCCCTCAAATACTCGTCTGATTTCATCCGGAGCATTATGCGAAATACTCTCGGCAATTAAATATGCATCATGCGAATCTGTTGACTTAACAGATATTTTAAGAATATTTGTATCGGTTGTCGAAGCATATGATACCATTGACTTTATCTGACCGTAGCTGTACTTGTTTCCGATGTCATCGCTGATTGTTTCCAAGAACGGCTTTGAGCCTAAAATCTCAATATATGTAGGCATAAGCTCCTGAGCGTTTGAAATTGCCGTTACGTTAACGTCATCTGTCTTCTGTTCTGTCTGTGTATTGATATACACGGTTGCCGATGAACTGTACTGCGGTACAGACGTGAGCTTTGAATACGCAAATGTACCTCCGCCGACAAGTACAGCCAATACTACTATCAACCACCAGAATGTAAGCATCATGTTGATAATATCTATAATTGATATCTGAGACTCAACCTGTCTGCTTTCCGCCGCCGCACCCGCAGGAGCAGCCTTTACTTCCTGGACTGTATTCTGATTGTCCATTTTACCACCAAATCCTTTCAACTATTAGTTTCCTATACGCAGTATGCACTTTTCCAATAGTCCCCATAGGAAGACACACTACAACACACTATATCAGTATAACATAAAATTACTGAGTTGTCAACCCAAAAATTGCAGTCAAAATCTAAGATTTTCAGCATAAATCACACCTTTTAGCATAAAAAGGTTACAAAACCGTTACAATGCGAAAAATGCCTTGAAAAAAAATTGGAATTATGATATACTTTAAATCAATTGAGAACAGATTAAAAGATTTTCTGAAAGGATTTAACATAGCTATGAGAATGAGAAAAAAGAAAAACTGCGGTGCAAGAATGGAACGCTGCAGTGATATAAGAATTACGGATCCGGAGGCACACAAGGGACATTGGAGCGAGGTTTTCGGAAACGATAACCCTATTCATATAGAGATAGGCTGCGGAAAAGGCAGCTTTATAAGAGGAATGGCACAGCAGCATCCGGATATTAACTTCATTGCCGTTGAAAAGGTTCAGGATGTTATTGTAATGGCAATGGAAAAGGTCAAGGAAGCTGAACTTACAAATGTTGTATTTATGGATATAGATGCCGAAAGACTGCCGGATATATTTGAGCAGGGCGAAATAAAGAGGATTTACCTTAATTTCTCCGATCCATGGAAAAAGAGCCGTCAGGCAAAACGCAGACTTACACACAAGGTATTTCTCGACAGATACAAGCAGGTATTGAACAACGGTGATTACATTTGGTTCAAAACCGACAATAAAAATTTATTTGAATTTTCGCTCAATTCCTTTGCACAGGAAGGCTACAAGATGGAGAATATCACCTTTGACCTTCATGCATCAAACTTTGAGGGAAATGTTGTAACAGAGTATGAGCAGAGATTTATTGACCTCGGACAGCCGATATACAGAGTCGAAGCCGTATATCTTGGCTGGAAAGATGAAAGAGCCTTACCCGAGGCAAAAAGGGAGGTTGACACCGACCTTGAAGATACAGACGATTTAGATGAAATTGACGATTGAGCATTAATTGCTAAAACAGCGGCAGCCGCAAAACGAATTTTGCGGCTGCCGCCTTTTTATATAGTGTGTGTGTAATGTGATAGGCTTACTCTGAATCTCCGGTAACAACCGCTTTGTTTATATTTACCGTTGTTGTACTTCCTGCATTTACGGAGTCACCGAACATATACTCATTCAAGTCCTTAGCCGCATAACTCTGTGTCTGTGTCGACGAGGTTATTACTTCCTCTTCATCGAAGCTGAGCAGCTCTATTATAGGTCTTTCATACCTTTTCATGCTTGTCACTCCTTTGTTATTTGTTGTATGGATTATTTACACTATTTGCATAATCCTCTAAATTTCCGCTGTGTATGTCCGACGATATATCTATTGCCTCGTCATCTACATCAAATGACATTGTTGCCTGTGCACCCGGTGCATAAAGATTATCTATCACCAATCCGTATGTTACAACTATATCTCCGGTAAGTGTCGCAGGCAGATTATCTTTAAATTTTAATGTTATTTTATTATCTGATGTGCTATTGCTTATTTCACTCACCTCATAAATATTGCCATAATTATGAACAACATTATTAGAATCACTAAGCACTGGTTCGGATTTAAATTCCATTTTACCTCCGCTTCCAAAATTCATCTGCTTTCCATCAGCACTCTTGACATATGTATTATCTACCGGAATTGTAATTGTCCATACACAGTTGCTAACCGTAGTATTATTATCCATTTGGTTCATATTTGCTACAAATCCTGTGGATATAGTATTTCCATAGCTGTTTCCTTCGTGATTTTTTGATATTTCACTCTTACTTTTATCATCTATACCTTCGGTAACATTTTTATCATCATACGCTGAAACTACGGTGTCTCCGACTCTTATATGTGAACCTATATTAAATGGTGTACCGATTAATTCTGAGGCTGTTTCGTTATTTTCAGCCACAAACGAAAGATACGGATACTGCACACTCCTACTGAAACGTGCATATACTACCCTCGGACCGTCTACCGAATATGTATAAAACTCCTTATCAGATATTTTATTGCCGCCGTTAGGTGCATCATACCAGCCCATGAATATATAATTTCCCGGGTCATCTCTGCCTGCTTTCATACTTATTGTTTCGGCAACCTTATGATAGCTTTCGGCTGTAATACTGCCACTGCCGCTTCCGCTTCCTACCTGAACCGTACACCCTGTGGCTCCCGAACCTTGGACGTCTTCTTTGTATTCATAGTCTGTGGTGCCTTTCACCATGACAACCGCTCTTTGGAGATACTCGTATTGTGCCACAAAAGCGATTCCTTCACTCGCCGAAACCAATACTGTATTATATCCTTCCTGATCCTGCAATGTTTTATATTGAACCTCGAGCTTATCATTATCCGGATTGTCATCGTCAGACTTATATGTTACTATATGATCCGACGTTATAATTCCGCCGTTACTGCCCGCACGGCTGAAAAACCAGCCTATAAAACGTGTGTTTTCCGGAGTTTTCGGTACTGCGTTTCCATCCGATAACTCTCCGTTTTTATGTTCATTCCATATCTGATTACCATCAGAGTCCGTTCCGCTTTCAGCCCCCATCTTGTATTCGCAATATTCCTTGCCCCTATATGTACCTCCGTTAGGGTCATATATAACGGTAGATGATTTTGCAAACATCAAATGAATATATGTAGGTTCATCCAATGAAAAGCTTAAAGTATATGTTTCTTCGCTTTTTGTAAACTTTGAAGTATCCGATGCAGAATAGAACGTACCTCATATATTTGCACCGAGGAAACGGCATTTATCAGAAGTATTGGCTGTCGCCGTTACCTTTACTGCTGTATCCTCCATATATATGCCGTCATGTGTTTTGTTCAAACCGACCGTATCATTTACCTCGTAATCGTTATCATCTATCACAACAGTTCCGGAGCCTCCTCCGGTAGAAGATACCTTCAGCGGATAACTCGCACTGAATTCAACATCATCAAGCAGGTTTCCTTGGTTTATTGTTCCGCTATAATTTTTTCCTCCGCTCAATGCAGTAAAGGCAAAAATCGATTCTTTCTGACCCTCCGCAACGGAATATGTTCCCGACGGAGTTCCCCAATCACTTTTATCATTAGATATTATCCAGCATTTCCATTCTTTTTTAAAATCGCCCTTTGGTGTAAGAGAAAAATAATCTGTATAATTATCTTCTGTTATCGAATTTAAATCTATGTCTCCAATATTATCTATTGAATATATGGTAAACTCCTTATTCGTTCCGCTGTCTTCTTGTATAATATAATCTTGTAATGTAGTACTGTACACTGTTTTAACAATTCCTTTGTCTTTTAAGAGCTGAGCCATCCACATGAATATATCATTACATTGCTTACCCGTTCCCGCATTTTTCTTTTTCAATATGTTTTCATAGTTTCCGTCTTTGCTTATACATGAGGCATCTCCTATAAATAATGCCATTGTGTCCCGCATGTCTTTATATTTTGAATCTTCATAAGCGCAGCTTCTATGTTTAAGTTTCCAGTCAAAGACTGTACCTTCCTTTGTAGATATAACCTGATACAAAGATGACTGATCTTCACCGCACAGCTCTGCATACTGTCTTCCGCAAATTTGTTCAAAACTCACGTTGTTATACAATTTCTTGTTTTTATCAGTATCGGGGTTACCGTAATGACTTCCGTTCTCTTTTCCTGTCATATAATCTGTTCCATTGTCATTTTTTCCTACAACCAATTCAATTTTTTCATCTTTAGCAGTTGTATACCAGCCGAATTTGTCAAGATCCACATTAAGTAGAGACTTAAGTGTACTTCTTGAAGCAACATACCACGGTCCGTTTAAGGAATTACTATCACCAAAGTCTGATTTTGTTTTAAAATTATTATAGTAAATCTGCGGATACTCAAAATCTCCGTTAATCAACCTTGTCTGTTTAGGCTTGGGAGTAGCTGTCGGTTCAGCCGTTGCCTCCGATGTTACAGTGTTATCGTCCGATGCATCATTTTCGGAAGAAATTTTTTCCTGTTCATCGTCCGCTGTATCATTGCCAACAGTGGTATTAGTCAAATCATCCGAGCTGCTGTCCTCCGAAGTATCTGTATTTCCGCCGCTATTTGCATTATCGTCGCCTATCGCTTCATTATCATCTGCCGGAGCTCCTAC
>USPO01000104.1 GCA_900556575.1 uncultured Eubacteriales bacterium | reverse complement strand
GCCTCCGTTACGGCTTCCTCGCCTTTTGTTGCAGCCTTAAAAGCCGTTCCGAATGCCGCCGCCATTCCAATCGCTGCCGCATCCTCTCTTTTTTCTGCCTTACTTCTGCCAAAGCCGAACAAGCCTCTTTCATCATCGTGAACGCCGAAAATATAATCAAACTTGCATTTTGCATTGTGTGCATACTGCAAATCCGAACGGTCTTTTTTGCTGAAACAAACTTTAATTTCATGCTTAATATACGGATGAGGACGAAGACCTTTTTTGTTGTCTGTATTAACCTTGCTCATATTTCCGCCCAAAAGCTTGATTTTTAATCCACATTCCTTAAATTCAGGATTTTCTTCAAGGACAACAACATCATTTAGTTCCATAAGTTCGGCTAATCCGGCATTAACACCTCTTTCGGCACAGTCCATATTTGTATGAGCTGCAATTAATGAAATATCATTCTTTATCATAAGCTCAATTGACTTTCCTACCGGTTCCTCGCTTCTTATGTGCTTTATTCCTTTAAAAAACATTGGATGATGCGATACAATTAAATCACATTCCTTATTTACCGCTTCTTCTATAATTTGTACATCTGGATCTAAAGTTATTAGTATCCTTTTAACATCACGCTCGGCATCACCTACAAGCAAGCCTACATTATCCCACGAATATGCAAGTGCCGGCGGTGCAAAATCCTCTATTTTTTTCAAAATATCTTTTACCCTCATTTTTATCTCCTATTTATAAATTATCAAAACATATTTAACCTGAAATAAAAAAAGTTTCTCAATTTAAAAATTGAGGAACTTTTTTTATATATATTTGGCAAAAATATTTTTGCCGGACTGCCGCAAAATAAACTTTGCAGCAGTCCAAATTTTCTTATTCGTATATAACAATAAGTCTAACTGATCCGGCTCTTGAGCATACCAATACCTTTGAACAGCCTGAACCATAGTTCTGTGCCGGCTTTAAGTCACGATATGTCAATGCGGTATCTGTTCCCTCTGCATTTGCTGAGAACTTAACCTTACCTTCTCTGTCCATTCTTATTATTCTTGTTCCGCTTGAAATTGTCAGCTCTTCATAGTTATCTGTATCATAAAGTGTATTTGATACAGAACCATCATCTCTAACTTCAAATCCACCTTGTGTTACAAATATTTTATTACTGTCTTCCTGTATCTGATATACATTGTACATACATGCTCTTGAATAAGCAATTGTTCCTAATGTTGAACTTGTATAAGTCTCATAGAAAGGCTTTGAGCTTGTATTTGTCTTTGGATAACGGAAGTTAAACTTCTCTGTCTGAACGCTGTCACTGTCATCAGGTGCCTCTGTCCAGTTATACATCTCCTTATGTGTAGGAGCTGAAGGATCATCCGCTGCTTCCTCATCATCAGCTGTTTCAGCATCTGACGAACTTTCCTTATCCTTTACATCAACAGTCTTTCCGTCAAGGATTTCAGCAATATCGTTATATCTGATAACATCCTGTCTTTCCTGAGCATATTTATCCTGGTCATATCCAAATAAGAATACATCACCCGCAACAATATCTGCAAATTCTGAATTATCGTTTACTTTCCATTGTCTCGGTGTGCTGGATGTACCGGCATATACTGAAATTGAAAGAACATTATCGTCATTTTCTGAATCATATACTTCCTGCGGTGCATCTGCTGCAATTGAATAGTCCGTTGCCTTCGTAACAGCTGTATTTGAACCTGTCTTACCATAGAGTATTACAAGTCCCGCAACCTTCGATGCGTTAATATCATATGCCTCTACATAATACTTTTCCGTATATGTAAATGAACTTGTGGACTTCTTTGTATACTTGTCCCTATCTGTTCTGTCACCAGGTACATAAATAATCATTGTTGATGAATTTACCTGGAACTGTGACTTATTAGAAAGTGTAAAGCTTGATGAACTATAATTATACTGAACAAGGTCTTTACATCTTACAAGCTTTGATGTATCCTCATTCGTTGTTATAGCTGTTGTACCATCTGCATTATATGCTGCCTCATCAGTTGTAACAGTTATAATAGATGTTACTTCATTATTTGAGTTAAGTTCAATTCTTGCCGGCTGAGATACGCTTGTGAGTTTGGTTGCATTCTTTCCGTAAATCGCAGTTTTCTTCGACTCATTATTAATATCATTATTATTATAATAATTTGTGCTGTCTCCGATTGACTCTGTCGAAAGATTTCTTAAATATGCCTCTGCCTCACCCGGTGTCATTTTCTGCTTGTTTACAGTAACCTTATCACTAAGCTTATAATTTACAGCTCCCGATGTTGACTTTGACGGAATAAATGCCGAAATATAGTGGCTTGAACCATCTTCTGATGTAAATGCATTTGCAATATATGCATAAGGTTTCGTAGCCTCATCCTCTATCACACCATATACAACAGTATTATACTTATCTATATAGAATGTACCTGTCTGACCTGTTGCAAGAACCTTTCCGTCCTGATTTGAACTTATGTATTTTGCACACATGCTTCCGAGATTATATTCAACATTATCAATATTAATAGTATTGTCATTCTCATTCATCGATGTAACCTTACCCTTAATACTCTCGGTATCAATTTCACAGGTATACATTTCTCCGTCAAGGCTGACTGCATACAATACAATATCATTTGCTGCTATTGATGTTACATCAATCTGCGAACCCTTCTTTACAATAGTATATGAATACTCTGTTGCATTTGGGTCAAGGGTAATATAATTACCGGCAATAAGCTTATCAGCAATCCTGTAATCAGATGTTGTCGGTTTTCTATATGCAACAATCACATTGTAATCATAAATCTGTACATCATTTATTTTACCATCTGATTCTCTGTCTGTAAGCTGAATATTTCCGTACATAAAGAAATCACTATCCGGGTCAAGCCATTCGTTAAGTGCCTGCTCAAATGTCATTTCCTGACTGCGTGTCTGTAATACACCGTCACTATCTACATACTGTTTTTTTACAGTATATGTTTCTCCATGTCTTACAACCTTACCGTTATATCTGATATTAATATCATCGTCGCTAAATCTAAGCTTTTTTGTGCTTCTGCTGTCATCACCCTCATAATACTCAAGAGTGTTATTTTTAAACGAAAGTATCTTTGTATAATTGATATCATACTCTTTATTATTCGTACTTTCATCATCTATAATCATAAGCATCGGAGTATTAATATCTCTCGGCTGCTGATAGTAAACAGTAATTGTCTTACCAAGATACTTATTAATATCTGTTACAGTAGCCGGATTTCCGGATGCATTCTTATAATTCGAATAATTTATAAGAACTTCGCCCTCATTCTTCGAGCCTAAAATATCAAGCTCCTTCAAGTCAAGAGACTGTGTGCAGTCGCCTGTCGTATAATTTTCTACACCAACAAGTACACCCTTGAGTTTTTTAACTTTAAGATAGTCCTTTAAAAGTGTAGTCTCATTTTCACTGCTTATTGCAGCATCATTCATATTGACTTCAAGAGCGTTATACATAATCTGTGCAATTACTCCTCTTGAGGCTGCACTGTCATTTGTCATACCCTGAACCTTTGATGTAATCTTAAACTTTGCAGCTAATGAACGATATCCCTCCGGATATCCGCCCTGCTGTTCTGCCAAATCACCTTTTCCGAGCATACAAACTACCATCTTTAGCGCCTGGTCATACGTTACATTTGCATCCGGTGCAAATGTTCCGTCGCCCATACCATTGATAATCTTATTATCATAGGCTGCTTTGATATTGTACCTTGCCCAATGGTCACTTACATCAGTGAACTCTGTCGGCTCTACCTTAACTCCCTGCAAGCCAAGAGTGTATACAGCAATTTTTGTAAACTCCGCTCTTGTGATGGTTGCGTCCGGCTTAAATGTACCGTCCGTATAACCGCTTAAAATTGTTTTGCTTTCGCCATCTCCTACAGGATTTGCGGTTTCCAGCTTTGACAATGTCGTAATGGCATCGTAATACGGATTATCCTGAGTAACGTCCGAAAACGCCGCAAAAGCACTTCCGGCAAATACAAGCATAAATATTACTGTAATTGCCGCTGCTAAAGAAAATCTTTTCTTCATTTTTTACTCCCTTCTATCTATTACCATAGCATAAAATTAGATACTTTAATTATATCACATTTATTAGATTGAGTCAATAAAAAATTCACAATTTATTAAATTGTATTTAGCATAACTGTTGAAATGTGATGTTGACAGTCTTTAAATTCCATGATATAATAAATAAAAACTATGAAAGGAAAAATATATTATGTCCGATACATTGGTAAGAGGCACAAGCATGGACGGAGAAATCCGTGTGTTCTGTGCTATCACAACAGACTTGGTAAACAAAGCACATGAAATACATCAAACTTCAAGAGTTGCAACAGCAGCTCTCGGACGGCTTTTAACGGGAGCCGCTATAATGGGTGCTGCCGGCTTAAAGCAGGAGGAAGACTCTATAACACTTCAAATTCACGGTGACGGGCCGCTGGGACAGCTTATAGCCGTAACAGACTGCAATTCAAAGGTCAGAGGTTATGTTCAAAATCCAAAGGCGGAACTGCCGTTAAACGATAAGGGAAAGCTTGATGTCGGAGGTGCAGTAGGAAACGGTGCGATTGCCGTAATCCGTGATCTTGGCATGGATAAACCGTATATAGGTCAAATTCCGCTTGTTACCGGGGAAATTGCTGAGGATTTAACCGCATACTTCGCACAGAGTGAACAGACACCAACTGCCATGGCATTGGGTGTACTTTGCAGCACAGAGGATAACCATGTAATTGCCGCAGGCGGATATATGATTCAGCTTCTTCCAGGTGCCGATGACTCAGTAATCGACAGACTTGAGGCAAATCTTGCACACGCAAAACCGGTTACAAAAATGATTGAAGAAGGAATGTCCGCACAAGATATTATATTTGAAGTAACCAACGGCTTTTCAATGCTTTTGGAAAATAAAGAAGCAAAGCCAGAATATAAATGCAAGTGTTCAAGAGATAAAATGTCACAGGCATTGATTTCTATCGGAAAACAGGAACTTCAGGGAATAATAGATGAGCAAGGCGAGGCTGAAATTTGCTGCCACTTCTGCAATAAAAAATATCAATTTAACAAGCCTCAGCTTGAAAAGCTGCTTGAAGATGCGAAGTAAAAAAAATTGACTGCCGCAAAACCAAATTTGCGGCAGTCAATTTTTTTAATCTGTATTTGTCGTTATTTCAACCGTTTGAGTTTCCTCATTCCAGTTTACATTAAATCCTATCATATCCGCTAAATCTCTTATCTTGAAATAACTGTATCCTCCTATGTTATAGCATACACTATCCTTTAACTTTCCGTCAACATAAATTGGAGCGGAATTTTCTTCTATATCTTTTGTTGTATTTATAGTTGTAGTCTGCTCAAGCTCTCCGCCTATAATCTGATACTTCTCTCCGCGTTCAATGGTAATTGCACTGTTTGCAGAATCCCAACCTACATTAAACTTTGATTCCGTGGTTCTCAAAACCATTGCAATATCTCTTATTTTATAATAGTTCGAATACTTTACATTGTAACCCGATACTTTAACTTCTTTTCCGTTTACAGTCACTTTTGATGTTGTAGGCTCAGCTGTAAGTGTGTTTACAGCATCATAGCTGTTAATAAAGTTCTGAATTTTAACTCTGTTCGGGTATCCGTTGGTTAAAAACTCATTTCCATGCATATCACGATACGGGACATTTGAATATTCGTTTACATCCGCTTTGTTAATCTGCGTTGCAGTAAGCTGAGTACCGTCATATTCAAGCTTGTACAATCTTATAGCCGAAGTATATCTCGGAACCTCTCTGCCTACAAATATGTATCTGCCGTCCTTTTGATAAACAGTTATATCTGCTAAACAGTCACCTATTATATTCCCCGGAACCTGTATTTCCCTTATCTTACTGTCCTGCAACGTAAAGCCCTCTGATATGCCTCCGTCCAAGCCTGTGCGATAGATGAAGCATTCCGGTACTCCGTTTTTATCCAAATCAGTAAGTACAACCTCGCAGTGCGTTGTATC
>USPO01000103.1 GCA_900556575.1 uncultured Eubacteriales bacterium | reverse complement strand
AAATAGAGAAAAAAGAAAACCCCAAAGGGGACGGAAACGTCACACGATTTTAAACGTGTATAGAATTTTCCGTTGATAGAGAAAATGAAAAACCCCAAAGGGGACGGAAACTCAACGATTGCTGTGGCAAGCATTACTTGTGCGAGAAGTTGCATAGAGAAAATAAGAAACCCCAAAGGGGACGGAAAATGTTTTGCGTAATCGTAATACTTATTCTTTAAAATATTAAAAAGAACCCCTAAGGGGGACGGAAACCTGTTTTATTGATTCCTGTTTTTTGCCAATGTGGCTGTAGAGAAAAAAGAAAACCCCAAAGGGGACGGAAACAATTGAATCCATCTATAAGAGTTTCATGTGCTTGAAATAGAGAAAAAGAAAACCCCCGTAGGGGATGAAAATTTAAATTGCGTGGTGAAATATAATGGAATATGTATTTGAAACAAGCGAGGAAATACAGGAAAGAAGATATTTTGTTGTCATATGCTATGATATATACGATAATAAGCGCAGAAGAAATTTTGTGAAATTTGCGGAGAGATACTCATTCAGAGTTCAGCGTTCGGTATTTGAAGGAGAGCTGAGCAAAAGCAAATACGAGGATTTAATCTCTAAGGTTCAGTATCACATAGCGGAAAATGATAATGTGAGAATTTACAGAATAAGCGGCTCTGGTGAAGTTAAAACCTGGGGCAATATAGATATACAAAATATTGATGATGTCATAATAATATGAGGAGGAATTATAAATGAGAGTATTGTTTTCACCTGTCGGAGGAAGTGACCCGATTAATCGTATGCTGGACGGACCTATGCTGCATTGCTGCAGAGTATATAAGCCCGATGTGGTGTACTTGTATATGAGCAGCAAAATCCTTGAATATGAAAACAGGGATAACAGATATACAATAGCAATAGCTAAGCTGGGAGAAAGGCTTAATCATAAGTTTGAGGTCATAAAAATAGAACGTCCCGAATTAATAGATGTTCAGCTGTTTGATAATTTTTATGATGATTTTGAACAGATTTTTTCTATGCTTGAAGAAAAATATCCGAATGATGAGCTGTATGTGAATGTATCGTCCGGTACGCCGGCAATAAAAAGTACATTGGTTATAAATTCGGCGATGTCTGACAGAAAAATAAATGTTATTCAGGTATCAAGCGGAGAAAAGAAACCGATGCATGACCGAGACAGGCAGGAAACATATGATATTGAGGAATGCTGGGAATTAGATATAGATAATGAAGGTGATGAATTTACCGATAGGACAAGTCTTATAGAAAGTCCGAGATTTTTGGTTAAGGTTAAAAGGGATAATATTAAAAAGCTGATTTCCGCTTATGACTATTCTGCCGCAAGAGCCTTGGCAGATGATATAAGGGAGTATTTGAGCAGTGATGCATATTCGCTCATATGTGCCGCAGATGAAAGATTAAAGCTTAATTACAACGGTGTTGTTAAGGAATTGCAGGATACTAATTTCGATATAGTTCCGGAAAAGAACGATGAAAAACGCAGGGTGTCGGAATATTTGCTGTGGCTTGGAATAGTATTAAAGAAAAAGGATTACCTAAGCTTTATAAGAGGAATTACTCCGGCAGCTATGGCGGTTATGGAAAGTGCGGTGAAGAATAAAACGGAGGTCGGAGATATACGAAATTACTGTAAAAAGGTAAAGACAAAATCGGGTACAATATATAAGCTTACAGAACAGTCATTGTGTGTGAATGAAATAGGTGAGAGAATTTACAATATACTTATAGATAGGTTTGGAATGAATTTAAAAGATAATGCATACTCAACCGCTCATCTTGAACCTATATTAACTAATTTCTGTGATGATGAGTCAGTAAAGAAAAATGCAGCTATAATAAGAGAGGCAGAGCAGGAATTAAGAAATCAGGCAGCGCATTCAATTGTTTCGGTAGGAAATGAATTGTTTGAAAGAAAGATACATATGACGGCAGAAAAGCTCTATGATGTTATCATGAGTATATCTGTAAGAATAGGACTTGTTAAAAAAAGTTCATTAAATTCATATGAAGAAATGAATGGATTGATTTTAAAGAATGTATAAGGTCTTTTATGTGGAATTATCTGTTTACATATAAATAAATTTGATTATCCTCTTGTAAAATGCAAGAATATGTGCTATAATAGACAATGTTTGATATAAATTTAAGCTAAGAGGGTACTATAAATGAATAAAGCAGAATATTTAAGAGAAAACTTCGGAATATCCGAAGAAATAGCGGCAATTACCGCAGAGGCTGAAAAGTCAGTTGAGGAACGTTTTAAACATATTGAAGAAATAGCGGAATTAAACCAATTCAAGGTGCAGAAGGCTTTTTACGATAACCATGTTTCGGAGGCTCATTTACTGCCAACTACCGGATATGGCTATGATGATTTGGGCAGAGATACGCTGGATAAGGTTTATGCACAGGTTTTCGAGGCTGAGGATGCACTTGTACGCCATCATTTTGTGAATGGTTCACATACTATTGCCACAGCCTTATATGCGGTACTTCGTCCGGGGGATACCTTGTTTGCGATAACCGGAAAGCCGTATGATACGCTTGAAGAGGCGATAGGAATAAGCGGCGAACCGGGCAGAGGTTCACTTAAGGATTATGGTGTTGATTACTGCGAGGCCGAACTGAAAGAGGACGGTCTGCCGGATTTTGATAAAATTCGTGATGTTCTCACCTCAAAGAAAATTAAGGCGGTTGAAATTCAGCGTTCAAAGGGCTACGGCTGGAGACCGACCTATTCGGCGAAATATATAGGCGAAATAATTAAGTTTGTAAAGGAAATATCTCCGGAAACAATTTGCATAGTGGATAACTGCTATGGTGAATTTGTTGACCTTCATGAGCCTACATATTACGGTGCTGATTTGATTGCAGGCTCACTTATAAAAAATCCGGGCGGCGGTCTTGCTTTAACGGGCGGATATATTGCAGGAAAGCATGAATTGGTTGAGCTTTGCTCATACAGACTTACTTGTGTCGGAATAGGCAAGGAGTGCGGTGCTTCAATCGGTCAGAATAGAAATATGTATCAGGGATTTTTCATGGCGCCGCATATAACCTCACAGGCTATAAAGAGTGCTGTTCTTTGTGCTGCTTTATTTAAAAAGCTTGGTGCAAGGGTGGATCCGGAACCGGACTGTGTAAGACATGATATTATTCAATCAATAAGATTTGAAAATCCCGATAAGGTAATTGCATTTTGCCAGGGAATACAGAAAGGCTCGCCGGTTGACAGCTTTGTAACTCCGGAGCCTTGGGATATGCCGGGGTATCAGGACCAGGTAATTATGGCTGCAGGTGCTTTCGTTCAGGGAGCGTCAATAGAGTTATCGGCGGATGCACCGATGAAAACTCCGTATATTGTATATATGCAGGGTGGATTGACATATGAGTCAGCAAAACTTGGTATTATGACGGCGGCTGAAAATATGAAAAAAATAAAATAAAAAATAAGGGAGACTGCATCAATAGTTTTTGCAGCCTCCCTTTTAAATATTAGAAATCTACTTCTGTTCCATAGAATGTACACTTGAAGAGCTTAGCCATCTGCTCCGGTGTAATTGATCTCGGATTTGAACCTGTACATGCATCTGCAACAGCATTGGCTGCGATGTCATCAAGCTTCTCTAAGAATTCATCTTCCTTAACTCCGAATTCCTGAATTGTCTTAGGAATATTCATGTAACGGTTAAATTCCTCAATTTTAGCGATTAATGCATTTACCTGTGCCTTTTCAGATGTGCCGCCTAAACCTACACGTCTTGCGATATCAGCATAACGTCTCATAGCCTCCGGCTCATGTGCATTGTACTTGATTACATACGGTAAGTAAATTGCATTTGCACAGCCGTGAGGAATATGTCCTGTTGAGAATGCAGCGCCTGTCTTATGTGCCATTGAATGTACAATACCGAGTAAAGCATTTGAGAATGCCTGACCTGCAAGGCACTGTGCATAGTGCATCTGCTCTCTTGCATCCATATCCTTGTCGTATGATGCCGGTAAGTAATCAAGAACCATTTCTATAGCCTTAATTGCAAGCGGATCTGTGAACGGGCTGTTCAATGTTGATACATAAGCCTCGATTGCATGTGTGAGTGCATCCATACCTGTATATGCAACCTGCTTAACTGGTAAGCTTGCAACCAATGCCGGATCTACAATAGCTACGTCCGGAGTAATTTCAAAGTCAGCTAACGGATACTTAATACCCTTTTTATAGTCTGTAATAACCGAGAAAGCAGTAACCTCTGTTGCTGTACCTGATGTTGACGGGATAGCTGCGAAATGAGCCTTTGTTCTGAGCTTCGGGAAATTGAATGGAACACATAAGTCCTCGAAAGTTGTGTCCGGATACTCATAGAATACCCACATAGCCTTTGCGGCATCAATCGGTGAACCTCCGCCGATAGCAACAATCCAGTCCGGTTCAAATTCTTGCATTGCGGCAGCACCCTTCATAACAGTCTCTACTGATGGATCAGGTTCAACACCTTCAAAGTGCTTAACTTCCATGCCTGCTTCCTTTAAATAAGCCTCTACCTTATCAAGGAATCCGCCGCGTCTCATTGAGCTTCCGCCTGAAACTACGATTGCTTTCTTACCTGAAAGAGTTTTAAGATTTTCAAGAGCATCCTTTCCGTAATAAAGGTCTCTCGGTAATGTAAATCTTGCCATTTTATTGTACCTCCTGATACATTATATATTATTTTTAAGAATAAACCGTCCTCCGGTTGATTCTTGAATGCTGTTTGTGTGATTGATATAATTATAACATTCTTTTATTGTATATATTATAACACTTTATCGTGAAAAATGCAATAGAAAAAAGTGAAAAAATCATGTTAATATGTAAAAAATATATTAATTGATAAGATATTATTTTAACAAAGCTGAATAACAAAAAAGCAAAGTTCAATGGTATTTGAACTTTGCTTTACATATGATGTCTTTGTGGGACATCCGTATACGTCCGACAGGACTCGAACCTGCGACCTACTGGTTCGTAGCCAGTCACTCTATCCAGCTGAGCTACGGGCGCATGTCTTTAAGACGTATACTATTATAGCATCTTTTTCTTAGTTTGTCAAGCTTTTTTTATTATTTTTTTGCTAAGGGGTTCAGCTGCTGACTTTTTTTCAGCAGATTTCATTGCAGAATTAGAAATAAAAAAAAAATTTTAATATATTTTATCAAAAACTATTGAAATAATTAGTATTTTGTGATATACTATATATAGTATTTAATTACGAAAGGAAGTATTCACTATGGTATCAGGAATTGAACATATAGCTATAGCTTCATATGACACAGCAGCCTTAAAGGACTGGTATATGAAGATTTTCGGCGGAAAGGTTGTTTATGATAATGGAAAGGGTACATATTTCTTACAGTTCGCAGATGGAAGTATGATCGAATTTGTTAAGGCAGCTGAGGATAAGCCGGAAGATGTTGAAAAGACAGCCGGAATAAGACACATTGCATTTGCAGTTACACCAAAGGCTTTCGATGAGATTGTTCCGCAGCTTAAGGCTGATGAGCGTGTAACGGAGGTACATGATATATCAGAAAGTGCAAAGGGAATTAAGACATACTGGTTCAGAGATATTGAGGGTAACTTTGCTCATCTTATCTATCGTCCGGATCCGTTGATCTAATTACATTTGATATATACAAGATTTATCTTGTTTTATATATTCTGCAGTTTGTGCGGAATTAAAATATAGAAGTTATATAAAGGGAGGTTATCCAGATGGATTACTTAAAGAATTTTAGCCTTGAGGGTAAGATTGCTCTTATCACAGGTGCATCATATGGTATCGGTTACGGTATCGCAAAGGCTTATGCCGGTGCAGGTGCAAAGATTGTATTCTGCGATATTAAGCAGGAGTTCGTTGACAAGGGTCTTGCTTCATATGAAGCAGATGGTATCGATGCAAAGGGCTATGTTTGCGACGTTACTAACGAAGAAATGGTTAACGAAATGGTTAAAAAGATTGAGGAAGAAGTTGGAATTATCGACATCCTCGTAAACAACGCAGGTATCATTAAGAGAATTCCTATGTGCGAT
>USPO01000102.1 GCA_900556575.1 uncultured Eubacteriales bacterium | reverse complement strand
CTTTAATATTTCTCTTATAGTCCTGTCCTGTGCATTCGTGAGAGGAAACGGCAGCTTTTTTATAAATTCATCCGCATAAGAGCCATCAATCTTAACTCCGTCCTGCTTGCAGAAAATTTCTTTTCGGTCAAGCAATGCAAGCTGTAGTACCATAAGCTCTTCAAAGATAAATCTTCGCCTTGCGATATTGTAGCTTTCAAAATTATCCGGAAAATGAATATTCCTCAAAGAGTAATTTATCTCGGCAATTCTGTATTTATCTCTGATTTTATCGGGAATATATTCTTCAACCTGCCCCGCCTCTTTAAGAGCCTCCTGCATAGTTTTCTGTACTACCTTTTGGGTAAGTCCTCCCGTAAGCGGATATATGGGAATAATTTTGCCCGTAAAGCTGTTCTGACCGTCTTTCTCATATACCGGAGTAATCATTTCAAGCTTTGAACCCTTCAGTGCAATTTTTCCGTAAAAATTATATACGTCCCCAATATCGAAAACATCCTTGACAAAACGGTTATTATACCAAATTATCGTAATTGCTCCCGACTCATCGGTTACTATCATGCTGTAAATAGTCATATTGGGACGTATACGGTTTACACGGACAAAATCATACACCTTTGCTTTAATACATACGGTTTCACCGTGACGGCACTCTCCGATAAGCTTAGTCTGTCCCCTGTCCTCATGCGAACGCGGGAAGAAATAGAGCATATCACGAACCGTTTTTATTCCTCGTTTTTTAAAGAGTGCCGCACGTCTTTCGCCGACACCCTTTATATATCTTATTTCCTTATCTATCATTTTTAAATTAATTTGGAATGACGATTACCGTGGCTGTAGAAAATAGCACAGAACGGACGAAACGAAGGGCGTAGCCCCTTGCCCGAAGGCGTACAGTGGTACGTCGAGAGGTTTGTTTCGTTCGTAGCATAAAGCGAACCCAATGTGACCAAATTAATCACAAAAAATGGCTTATTTACTTTGTTTTATTCGCTTTATGCGGTCTGTGCATTTTGCTGCAGCCCCGAATCAAACATTCCGTATCCTTAATTTTATTCCACTCCGACAATATAATAATACAGCGGCTGTACACCCTTTCGGAACGAAACCTCTATTTCGTCAGCCTCATATTTGCCAAGAAGCTTTTCAGCCTCCTCAAGCTGTGCCTTTTTTACGTCCTTGCCCGTATATACGGTTATATATTCCGTTTCATCGGCATCGGCAAGCTGATTTACGGTTTCCTCGAGTACCTCGTTTATGTCGTGTCCGACAAGTGAAATTTCACCTTCTATTATGCTTATTATATCGCCCTTTTTAATTTCGACATCTTCAATTTTCGTATCTCTTACCGCATAGGTAATCTGTGCCGTCTGTACCTTATCGAGTGCCGCAATCATTGCCTTTTCATTCTGCTCCGGTGTTTTCCTTGCGTTAAATGCCATCATAGATGTTACGCATTGTGGGAACGTCTTTGAAGGTATAACAATAACTTTCTTATCTTCGCTAAGCTCAGCCGCTTGATTTGCCGCCATAACGATATTCTTATTATTAGGGAAGATAAACACGGTTTTCGCTTTCACCTTTTCAACTGCTTTTAATATATCATCGGTTGATGGGTTCATCGTCTGACCGCCTTCAATCACTCTGTCAATTCCAAGGTCCTT
This sequence comes from uncultured Eubacteriales bacterium, assembly GCA_900556575.1. GTDB lineage: Bacteria > Bacillota > Clostridia > UBA1381 > UBA1381 > UMGS1958. The sequence continues at coordinate 4,487 of USPO01000102.1, read as the reverse complement.
CAGCACTTTTGAAAGTCCCTTTCCGGCACATACTCCGACAAATCCGTATTCCTTATCGGGCAATGACGGTTTCTTCATATTCTTTTTGGTTTCTACCTCAACCTTCATTTGTTTAGGTGCTTCGGCTATAATCGAATTATGCTGATGCTTCATATTATCGATTTTAAGATTTATAAGCTCACCAAGCTTAACAGCCTCTTCAAGTACAAATCCCGGATGATTGGTGTGTATATGCACCTTGACAATATCTCCGTCATCAATTACGAGCATACAGTCACCTTTCGGAGAAATAGCTGCCTTAAATTCGTCCGCCTTCATTTCCGCATTTTCTTTTTCTATAAGAAATTCCGTACAGTATTTGAATTTAATGCTTTCCGAAGAAATACTTTCCTGTGCCTTTGACGGTGCCGCCTTCGTTTCCGGTGCCGCTCCGCCCTTACGCTCTGTAATCACACCGTTTTCAAGGTAGCTTAATGCGCCCTTGAGTACACAGAGCCAGCCTTGACCGCCGGCATCCACAACTCCAGCCTGTTCAAGTGCGGGAAGCTGCTTAGGTGTATTCGCAAGTGCTTTTGCACCGCGCTCAACCGCCGCACTTATTACGTCCGCTATATCTCCGCTTTCGCACTGAACAGCGCCCTCCGCCGCCTCTCGCGCAACTGTTAATATAGTACCCTCTGTCGGTTTCATTACAGCCTTATATGCTTCTTGGCTTCCGCACTTAAGACACGCTGCAAGCTCCTTGCCGCTAAGTTCATTTTTGCCCGAACAGCTTTTTGAAATTCCTCTGAAAAGCTGTGACAAAATAACTCCCGAATTACCTCTTGCACCGCGCAAAGCGGCATACTTCATTAAATCAGCCGCTTTTGATGCCGATTCGGTCGGTGATGCCGCAAGAGCCTGTGCAACCGCCGCCGCAGTTAATGACATATTTGTTCCCGTATCTCCGTCCGGAACCGGAAAAACATTAAGTTCATCGACCATCTGTTTATTATTATAAAGATGATTCGCTCCCGATATTATCATGGATGCAAATTCCTTGCCGTTTAGTCTGTCTATTGTCTCCGCCCCCTTAGTTTTGCTTTACGCCTTCTACACGCACGTTAATTCTCGATACACTTAATCCTATACCTGTTTCTATTGCATAGCGTACACGATTTACTATGCTCTTGCAAACGGTATTTATGTTTACACCGTAGCGTATAATGATATGCAAATCGATAATAACCGCTTCATCCCGAAGAGTAACATTAATTCCGCGCTTAATATCCGATTTAATAAGACCCGTGAAACCCTCCTTCATATTCTGTGCCGCCATTCCCACAACACCGTAGCAGCTTGTAGCCGCCGCTCCGGCAATCTCGGCAATAACGTTACTTGAAACGTATACTCCGCCGAGTGCATTGCTTGTATTCAACTCCATAAGAAAAATCCTCCGTAATAGTTCATATTACATATATTTTACTATACTTTTATGATTTCTTCAATAGGTTTTTTGAAAATTTTTTAATTTTTTAATAAAATAATCAGATAAACAACAAATATCGGATGTATGTCGGGAATTAATCCAAAAAATTTATATCCCAAAATTATTTATTCCTTTATTTTATTCTTTTTTCTGAACATTGTCGGAGATATTCCATGTACTTCTTTAAAAACTCGTGTCATATGTGCCACAGAGCGAAAGCCCGCATTATTTGCAATTTCACATATTCTTAAGTCGGTTTCCATTAAAAGTCTATGTGCCTCCGCCGCTCTCAGATTGTTTACATACCTCAAAAAAGTCGAACCTGTTTCTTTCGCAAATGTGTAACAAAAATGCGATTTGCTCATATGTACATAATTTACCATAAAATCAAGCGTAATATCTTCTTTGTAATTTTTTACTATATACGAAATTGCCTTCGCAAACTCATTTGAATACCCAATCCCTTTATTTTCGTTTATATTTCGTAAGTTATTTTTACAAATATTCTTTATTTCATTCAAGAATACAAATACATACGAACGCAGTATTTTATTTCCAAAAGGCTCTGGCTTACCGACATATCTATTCAGCTGTTCAAATAAACCAAATATAGTATCAAACGATTTTTCCTCTAAATGTACCACGCATGATGATATATTACGAATTTGTTTTTCTATTTCTCCTTCCGTAAACATAGGATATAAAAAATCACTGCTTACATTTAGCGCATACATTTCGGCATATTCCGATTCTCTGCTCTCCGTGTAATGAATTGTGTACGGTGTCAATATAACCAAATCTCCTTTTTTAAGTTCATACGTTCCTTCATTAAAGAAAACATACCTCTTTCCCTCAATAACAAATAAAAATTCATATGCATTATGGTAATGCTGACACAGCATATCATACTTACCCGCTCGCTTTGCTCTTTCAATATAAAAATCGCTTGTATTTGCATAAACATAATACTTCATGACTAATTTCCTCCTATGTTTCCGGTTCTTAATACCGTTTATATTATTATATCATAAATATCAGAATTTTTAAATGTTTTTTTATAAATTCAAGAATTTTTTTGTTGTTTTACCTTAAATATTTTGATAAAATATTTAGGACAAATACCTATTGTGATTTTTCAGAAAGGAGTCAAAACATGAAACAAATAAAAAAATTCACCTCAGTTTTGCTTGCGGCGGCAATTATAGCAGGATTGTTTCCTGCCTCTCAAAGCTTTGCCGAAGAAGAAGTCCCGCATGAAGCAAATCTTGAACGTACCTGTTCGATATATTATCAAAATGATTCTGTTGTTAAAAGTATTAACGGAATAACAAGTGATGATGTAAATAACGGATACGAGCAATATAACAAAAACTCAACTGTTGACGGTAAAAATTGGGGAGGATATGCCTTTTCACAATTTTCATTGACTGATGAACAAATTAATTCCGGAATTTCAGGGGCTGAATTTGAAGCTTATATATCAAATACTTCCGCCGGCTGCAAAGTAAATTCAAGTGAAACACCGTTTACCGACTATAATTATTTAACCTATTTCAACTACTTGGAAAGTTTTGGTTATGTCAGCTGCAGCTATACAACAGGAGAACAGGTTACAATTGACGGAACAAAATACGTTAAAATAACAGCTGACGTAAGTGATTATGTAAAAAAATTCTCCGAAGAATTGTCGGAAGATACTTCTTCAGCTTCAAATATCACAATAGCCGTAACCAGCTGTAACAGCCGCGCAAAAATGATTGCTTATGGCAGCGAATATCAGCCAAAGCTGACACTTACTTACAACAATGGCACTGAAACCATACCCGAAAAAGAAGGAGCCGTATATTCAATTATAACAAAGGCTTTATCCGATAATCCTTCTGTTGATACAAGTAAATTATCAAACAGTCCAAATATTACAGGCTATCAGATAACCGTTGCGAATGACAACAAAGAAGTAAGCCAAAGAATTGTCGAACGCGGGAATAATATAAACGGATTGGATAGCATTGATGTAACAGCTTCCGAGGGTGATGATATAGAAATTGCCCCTATATACGAATACAAAAAAACACGTTCTTATGGTGATGGTATCAAACTTGATGATACTTTTCCCAACGGACGTTATAATATAACAGTAACAAACGGTTCCTCAAATCATACTGATTTATATGTAAACGGATATATGGCCGCAAACAATATAGACCAAAACGGAGCCGGCAGAAGTGTATCAACAGGTTCGACATATACCGCACATGATATTAGAGTTGAAAGTGAAGAGCAAAAAATCACCATACAGACGAAAGACAGTCCCAATAGTCTATCCTATATTAAGATTGTTAAATCCCCGTCTGTTGTATCTCGCAAGAAAAAAATCTTTATAACGGGCGACTCCCTTGTTGCAAATTATTACGGAGGAAATGAAGAAAATTATCTCGGTACTACTCAGACAGGCTGGGGACAGGTATTAAGTAATTTTATTAATTCCGACAGATACGAGGTTGTAAACCTCGCAAATGCCGGATACTGGGCAGCAACACTCAAAACAACCGCATATCCCGGAATTATATATAATGCTTCCGAGGGGGATATATTTCTATTAGAGTCCGGAGTTAATGACTATTGGAACCCTGACAGCAAGGGTGCGGAAGAAGGGCTTGACTCGAACAGAAATACAATGAAATCTGCTGTTATAGAAATGACAGAAGGTGCAAAAGCTGCAAATTTACCCATAATTCTTGTCAATCCAAACGCAATGCCATCACGTCATAATGAATCCAACTGCTTCAGCGATGTAATCCTTGAAACAGCAAAAGAGCAAAATATTCCTGCAATAGACCTTTCATCACTATCAAGCAAGGCTCTTCACGAACTTTACTATGATGAGGACAACAATACATTTAATAATAACATAGGCAACAATTTCGGTGTAATAAAAGGAAAACCGAGCGACTACACACATTCATCATATCTCGGTGCAATGAAATATGCCTCAATTGTGGCAGAAGAATTATATAAG
>USPO01000101.1 GCA_900556575.1 uncultured Eubacteriales bacterium | reverse complement strand
CTTGACGGCGGAAAACTTGAACTTCGTGCAACACCAGAAGCAACAGCACAAAAGGCTTTTAATTACGGTAAAAGCGGAAATATATTTAAAGACGGTCTTACTGCCATACGGTTGCTTTTTAACAAAAAAGTAATTGTTCCTGTTGCAGATATAAACCACGATGTTCTTAACAATGAACTTGGTGACTTTGGTATTGAGGTATGCGGTCAGCTTAATCAGGTTTCGGTCGATTTTACTGATACCTATGCAGTAGTAACTCCCGGAACTCCCGGCTTTGACTATAACACCGATACCGCAAGAGAACAGATACTCGATGCGATAAGCAATGAAAAATTCGATAATATCCATGTAACCTTAAACTCCGTTCAGCCGGACAAGGTGAATGCTGATTATATTGACACTGCTATTTATAGAGATGCAGCAGATGCATATTATGATTACAATGGAAATGAAGTAATGGTAATAGCCGAAATATACGGAAGATATTGCAATCGCGATGACATCAATGCCGTGCTTGAAAAAATCAATACTCCCAATGGAGAAAAGGTTTCTATCCCCTACCAAACTGTAGTACCGAATGTATTTTCAGCAGATTTGTCTTCAAAGCTTTTCTCATCAACACTCGACTCATATTCCACAAGCTATGCGGACGGAGGAAATAGAGGAAAAAATGTTGCAAGAGCAGCTGAGCTTATCAACGGCAAGGTATTGAAACCGGGCGATGTATTCTCATTCAATGATACGGTAGGTGACCGAACAAAAGAAAATGGTTTTTATGAAGCTCCTGAGTACGCTGCCGGTCAGTCTGTTATAGGTATAGGCGGCGGAACCTGCCAAGTAAGTTCCACACTATATTCAGCCGTTTTATATGCTGATATGGGTATAGTTGCACGTACGGAACATATGATGAAGGTAGGCTATATGCCTGCCGGTCAGGATGCAACAGTTGCATATGGTTCAATAGACTTCAAGTTTAAGAATACATCCGATTATCCGATAAAGATAGTCTCATCTGCCGGAGGCGGAAAGGTTACAATTTCGATTCTCGGAGCTGCATGGGAACCTGCCCGTGAAGTTAAGCTTCAGCATTCGGTTTCTACTGTAGGTGAAAATACAGTCGTTTCATCAAAAAGACTTGTATACTCCGATGGTAAACTAATATCTACCGACACACTTAACGGCAGCACATATGCACCGCATAAACCGACAGCGACAGCTGCCCCCTCCAATTAAAAATTGCTAAGCTGATAAATATTCCGCCGTTTAGTAAACCTTTTACGGCGGATAATAATTATATTACATAAAGGAGAACAAAAAAATGGATGACGTACAAAAGTGGGCATATCGCCTTCAGGCAAAGGAAATAGTTGAAATTCTTAACAAGTACAATTTCAACGCAGTATATGCAGAGACAAAGGAAGAAGCACGCAAGGTCTGTATGGATATGATTCCTGAGGGTTCGAGCATTTGCGTAGGCGGCAGTGTTACTCTCAAAGAAACAGGAATTATCGATGACATTACATCGGGAAAGTATAACTTTTATGACAGATTTCATACAGAAAGCGTAGCAGCAATGCATGATGTATACAGAGAAAGCTACAAGGCTGATTTTATTGTTGCATCGTCAAATGCCGTTACAAAACAGGGACAACTTGTCAATATAGACTGCGTAGGAAACCGTGCAAGCCAGATTGCGTTTGGTCCTAAGAAAGCAATCATAATAGTAGGTGTAAACAAAATTGTCGACACAATGGAGGATGGAATAAAGCGTGCAAAGAGCATAGCACCGCTAAACGCAAAGCGCATCCGCCACAAAACACCGTGTGCTACAGAGGATTGCTGCACTTGCTCAGACTGCACAGGTCAGCCGAGAATGTGCAACTTTATCGGAATTGTTGACGGCTGCTTCCACTTCCCTAAGAGAATTACCGTTATCGTAGTTCCTGAAATTTTAGGCTATTAATTAAAAATTTTTAACCAAATATACGAAAGTTAATTATTTATAATAATGATAAAAATAATACATATGATAAAAATATTAAATATAATTATTGGGCTGCCGCCGAAATCTTATCAGCAGCAGCCCTTAAATCAGCCGTACAGTATATGTTTTTATGCGTATCATTATATACGGCGGAATGGAGATTGTAATGGGTATATTTAACAGAGATTATAACAAACCCGGTAAGGGCATTGATAAAAATGCCCCTAAAAAAAAAGGATTGAATTTATTTTACGATACATACTTCCGTAAGTTTTGGGATATTATTAAGTTAAATCTGCTTTTCCTTGTAACCTCGTTGCCGGCACTTGCAATAGTAATGCTGCTTGCAGGCGGAATTGCAAATGACCTCGTCGGACAATATGCTCCGCTCGCCGCAAAGTCCATGGGACTTGCCTCGGTAGATACCTCAAATATTGAGCTTTCTAAAATGATAATGGCGGCCGATATCGGAATACGTCTGTTTTTCGGACTTGCATTTATTGTACTTGTAGGTGCCGGACCGACAACAGCCGGACTTGCATATATATTAAAGTGCTTCGTAAATGAAGTTCCCGTATTTCTCGTTTCCGACTACTTTGCTGCAATCAAAACTAATTTCAAGCAATCACTTGCAATATGGATAATTGATCTTGCAGTATATACCTTTGCCTATTATGCAATTAAACTATACGGCAATATGCCTGCGCCGATGATATATCTAAAATATGTGCTGTATGCGCTGATATTCTTCTTCACAATACTCCACTTCTTTATATATCATCTCATGGTAAGCTATAAAATGCCGTTCATGCAGCTTTACAGAAATTCAGCACTTTTTGCAATACCATCATTTCCGTTTTGCCTGCTTGTATTTGCTGTGTGCGGATTTATTTTGTTTATATTCCCCGGAATAGCCATGACAGCAGTTTCAGAAACAATAATGGCAATATTCGGCATTGCAACAATATTAATTTGGATATTCTTACTTTACGGGACCTGCGGACTTATTATAGAGTTTAATGCATGCCGTCAGGTAATGAAATATATAAAGGAGGATCATGGAGTTGAAGAAAAAGAAAATATACATAGCAGGTGATTCTACTGCCTGTATTTATCCGCATTTTGGAGAGAACAATCAATTCCCACGTACTGGCTGGGGACAGGTTATTGACAGGTTTCTTCCAGAATACACAATTGTAGATTTAGCCTTGAGCGGCAGAAGCTCAAAATCATTTAAAACAGAGGATAATTACAGATACCTTCAAGAAAATATAAGTACAGGTGATTATCTGATAATACAATTCGGACACAACGATTCAAAAGAATATGACTCATCACGCTATACATCAACCAATGGTAGCTATCAAGAGTCATTAATGGAATTTGTAAGACTTGCAAGAAAAAGCGGTGCATCCCCTATCCTTGCAACATCCATAAGCAGAAATCGACCTGCCGATTCTTCACTGGAGGAATATGTGGATGCTGTTAAAGCACTTGCCGATAAGGAAGCGATTCCTCTTATTGATTTATACCAGGCAACAAACGAATATATCAACAAGGCAGGTACAGCTGCTTCAACCGAACTTTTTATGAACATTAGTAAAAATGACGAAAGATTTATTAATGATTTAAGGTTTGGCAACTCCGAGTATAAAAACAAATATACCTTTGATAACACTCATTTAAATATCAATGGTGCATTATTTATTGCTGAAATTGCAGCAAAAATGCTTCATGCTGTAATCTTCAACTGATAATCGCTTATTTCCTACGGAGGATAAAAATGAAAGCTAAAATAACACTATTTTTAATAGCCGCTGTGTTGTTTATTGCCGGAAATATACACTATACAAACACTCCCGTCAATCAAGACACCATAAATCCCACAGTGACCCCCACAATGACTCCCGTAAGGACGTTGGTATTAACCGCTGTTGGCGACTGTACTTTTGCCACAGACTCAAATGCCGATAAGGAAACCGGATTTGTAACATATGCAAAGAACAATGGATATGATTACTTCTTTAAGAATGTTCGTTCATTATTTTCTAAAGATGATTTAACTCTTGTAAACTTTGAAGGAACACTTTCAAAGAATGGTGAACGTGAAGAAAAGCAATTTGCATTTAGAGGTGATCCCGAATATGTAAAAATACTCACAGGTTCGAGTGTTGAAGCAGCAAACATTGCAAACAATCACAGCTCTGATTACGGAAGTATATCCTTAAAGGATACACGTCAAATATTAGAGGACAATGGTATATTAACCTGCCGCGGAGAAGAAGATGTGACAGTTACGGAAATCAACGGCATAAGAGTCGGACTTATTGGAATTAATTATTTAAATGACCAAATGAAAACAGAACTTGAAGGTGCGATTCAAAAGGCAAAGGATGCCGATGCCGAGCTTATTATCCTCTCGATACATTGGGGAATAGAAAAAGAAACCAAACCTAATGATGAACAAATTGAAGCGGCTCACCGTGCAATTGACTGCGGAGCTGATATTGTTATCGGTACTCACCCCCACGTTCTTCAGGGATATGAAAAGTACAAAGGGAAATATATACTTTACAGTCTCGGAAACTTCTGTTTCGGAGGTAACAACAATCCCGCCGATAAGGACACAGCAATATTCAGACAAACATTTACTATTGAAAACGGTGAAGTTTTGGATAATGACGAAATTGAAATCATACCATGCCGCATATCAGGTCACAGCGGATATAACGATTATCAGCCGTATATTGCTCAGGATGATGAAGCGGAGAGAATATTGAAAAAGATACCTTTGATTGAAAATTGAGAAAAATAAAAATCCAGAATAAACAAAAACTCCCGACCGAAAACTTACGGCGGGAGTTTTTGTTTATTCGTATTTACCTGTTTTTAATAGCTTATTAGCATTAATAATTCTTTCCTCAGTCGGCGGCTCTACGTCCTTAAGCTTGTATTCATATCCAAGCTGCTCCCACTTTGAAACTCCCAATGTATGATAAGGAAGAACCTCTACTCTTTCAACATTATCAAGAGTATCTATAAATTCTCTTGTCTTAATCAAATATTCATCCTTGTCACTCATTCCCGGAACAAGAACATGCCTTATCCATATCGGCTTTTTAATGTCTGATAAATATCTCATCATATCCAGAATATTTTCGTTTGGTCTGCCGGTAAGCTCAATATGCTTTTCATTATCAATATGCTTAATATCGACAAGCAGTAAATCCGTATATTTCATAAGTTCTTCAAACTTTGAGAAGAATGGCTCCTCACGCGTAAACGGAGCACCGCAGGTGTCTATTGTTGTATGCACACCCTCTTTTTTAAACTGCTTAAACAATTCAATAAGAAAATCTATCTGCATAAGAGGCTCTCCGCCGCTTACTGTAATACCGCCGCCGTTTCTCCAATACGGCTTGCAGCGAAGAGCCTTTTTTACAAGTGCGTCAACCTCTGTTTTTTCTCCGTCTGTCATCTTCCAAGTATCCGGATTATGACAGAATTGGCATCGAAGCGGACATCCGGTAACAAATATAATGAAACGAACTCCCGGACCGTCAACCGAGCCAAAGCTCTCTGTCGAGTGAATATAACCGTACATAATTTTCCTCCATACCGCAAACTGCGGTTAAATCTTAGTGTAACAAAAGGCTGTTGTAAAACAACAGCCTTTTGCTTATATTATTCTAAAATAACTATCCATCTATCCGCAAAAACAAATCTAAATCAAGCAGATTGCCTGTTTGAAAGGCGATTGCATACTTTGTTTACCTCAAATCTTGATAACAGATGAGATACAAAGGTTCAGCTTTTGAGTAAATCAAAATAGAACCGAGCAGATTGCCTGTTTGAAAGGCGACTGCATACTTTGTTTACCTCAAATCTTGATAACAGATGAGATACAAAGGTTCAGTTTTTGAGTAAATCAAAATAGAACCGAGCAGATTGCCTGTTTGAAAGGCGACCGCGTACTTTGTGTACGCCGAGCCTTGATAACAGGTGAGATGCGAAGGTTATCTTTTGATTTACATGCTCTTGTGGCAAGTTCTTGATATTACATCAAGCTGCTGCTCTCTTGTTAAATCAATGAACTTAACTGCGTAGCCTGATACACGGATTGTGAAGTTTGCGTACTCTTCCTTCTCCGGATGTCAAAATGAACAGAGATGTCACCGTTGGAAGGA